>DATAWG010000059.1 GCA_036267355.1 Pirellulales bacterium
CACGCCAGGCGCGGCGTAAGGCATAGGCCCGGTCGATCCGATGCAGCACCGCCCGAGGGAACCGGGCCGCGCCCCGCGAGGCCGTTTCCAACAGCGTCTCGCACCGGCGTTGCAAGTGAGCCAAGCATTGTTGATGGGCGGACTTGCCCAAACCGTTCGCTCCCGCCAAGCAGAAGACACCGTCTGGAAACTCGACCTCAATCCGCGGTTTAAGCGAATAAAGTGAGAAGTTCGACAAGACTGCCTTGCGGATGCGTGGGAAACGAAATTTTGCTGCCGAAATATTCGCGATCATTTTCTTCGCGGAATCCTCCGCCCGCCCGCATTCGCAAAGAAAATGGCGCCGGACCGCATCGGTCGCCCGCTAAGGTATGCGGGTTAGGACGGGGTGGGCTGCTTTCGTCGGGTGACAAACCGGCATTTGCTGGAATGCCGCGCTGATAAGGTTAGCAGAGGCTCCGTGATCGGTAAAGCTAGGTCCGGCAAGCGTGAATAGCCGGTGCCCGAGTCCGTTTCGTTGATTCAACCGCGTCTACGGCGCACCGGTGGGATGTATCATTTCGCTACCAGCTCGGCGAAGCTTTCGCGCGCTGCGGCGAGGGCTTCGGGGAGTTTTTCGGGGTGGCGGCCGCCGGCTTGGGCCAGATCGGCGCGGCCGCCGCCGCGGCCGCCGACCACTTCCGCAGCCGCGCGGATCCATTGGCCGGCATTCACGCCCTGCGCTTCCAGCTCGCGGCTGATGCCTGCGACGAGCGTCACCTTTTCTTCGTCGCGGCTGCCCAATAAGACAGCCACGGGGCTGGCCTTCTTCCGCAGTTGGTCGATGATCTGCCGCATGCCTTGTGCGTCGGCGCCGGGCGCCTCGGCCACGACCACCGTGACGTCGCCGACATGCAGCGCCTCGGCCAAAAGCTTGTCGGGCGAGAATTCCGCGGCCCGCGGGCCGGCCGACAGGTGCTTTTTCAAATCGCGCACTTCTTTCACGAGCGCTGCCGCTCGCGCGGGCACATCCGACACGGGCACGCGCATCGCCGCGGCCGTTTCGGCAAGCGCGTGTTCGGCGGTGCGGAGCCGGCGGAGGGCTTCGCGGCCGGTGACGGCGGTGATTCGCCGCGTGCCGGCCGAAACGCTTTCTTCGCCGACGATGTGAAACAGCCCGACCTGCCCGGTGTTGTTCACATGCGTGCCGCCGCAAAGTTCTTTGCTGAACTCGCCCATCGACACCATCCGCACCACATCGGGATATTTTTCGCCGAAGAGCATCATTGCCCCGGCCTGCCGGGCTTCGGCGATCGGCAATGTTTTCCAACCGACCGGTTCGGCGGCCACGACTTTGTCGTTCACTTCGCTTTCGATCTGCTCGACCAATTCCGCGCCGACGGCCGAGGGATTGGCAAAGTCGAACCGCAGCCAATCATTATCGACTTTCGAGCCTTGCTGCAGTGCATGGCTGCCGAGATGCTTTTGCAAAGCGAAGTGCAAGAGGTGCGTGGCCGAATGGGCGCGGCGAATGCCGGCGCGGCGCGTGGTGTCGGTTTGCGCGACGGCTTTGTCGCCGAGTTCGAGGCGGCCGGAGCGGAGATGGCCGACGTGCAAGGTGAAGCCGTCTTCCTTTTGCGTGTCGATCACGTCGAAGTGGAATTTGGCGCCGCTGAGCGTGCCGATGTCGCCAACTTGTCCGCCGCTTTCGCCGTAGAATGGCGTGCGATCGAGGATCACCTTGAGCGGCTGTTCATGGCCGACCTCAGCGACCATTTCCACGAGTTGGTCTTGAGCCAGGATGCCGACGATCTTGGCCTCGGCCGAGGTCGTTTCGTAGCCGAGAAATTGCGTGCCGGCGCTCACTTTCTTGAGCGGATCGAGCGGACCGGTTTTGAAAAGTTCTTTCTTGCCGCCGACGCGAGAAACGTCGCCGTGCTCATCCATTGCCTGGCGGAAGCCTTTCCAATCGAAGGTCAGGTTGTGTTCGGCGGCGAGGGTTTCGAGCAACTCGGGCGGGAAGCCGTGCGTGGTGTAAAGCTCGGCGGCATCGCGGCCGGCGACCATGGCCCGGCCCGCCCGCTTCACTTCGCCGAAGAGCCGTTCGATGCGCTCGAGACCGGCGTCGATCTTGGACAGAAAATTCGCTTCCTCGCCTTGGATCACCTGCGAGACTCGATCGATCGTTTGGCTCAGTTCGGGATAGGGCCGGCGCATCATCTGGGCCACCACCGGCACGAGCCGAAACAGGAACGGCTGGCGGACGCCCATCTGATGCCCATCCAGCATGGCCCGGCGCAGCAGGCGGCGGACGACGTATTTCTGCTTGTCCGGCCCCGGATACACTTCTTCATGCACGGCGAACGTGCAAGCGCGAATATGGTCGGTGATGCGGCGCAGGCGGCGGCCGTTTTCGTCCGACGGATCGTATTTCAGCCCGCAAACTTCCGCGGCCGCTTCGACGATCGGACGGAGGATATCGATGTGGTAATTCGTGTCGACGCCTTGGAGCGTGGCAGCGGTGCGCTCCAGTCCCATGCCGGTGTCGATATTCTTGCTCGGCAAGGGGCGGAGGTTATTGGGCGGATCGCCGACGCGGTTGAACTGCGTGAACACAAGGTTCCAGATCTCCACTTCGCCGCCGGTGGGCGGATGGTAGAAGATTTCG
Organism: Pirellulales bacterium; assembly: GCA_036267355.1. Classification (NCBI taxonomy): domain Bacteria; kingdom Pseudomonadati; phylum Planctomycetota; class Planctomycetia; order Pirellulales; species Pirellulales bacterium. The sequence goes on from DATAWG010000059.1 coordinate 2,648, forward strand.
CTGCACGGGCCGCAAACGCCGTCGGGCCCTTGGCTGGGGGCGCTCGCGGGCCAGAAATTATCGGCCTCGCCAAACCGCTGGATCCGGTCCGCCGCCAGCTTGATTTCCTCGTTCCAAATGCCGTAGGCCTCATCGTCGTCGAGATAGACCGAAACGGTCAGCCGGTCGGCGGGCAGGCCGAGCCATTTCGGGCTGGTGAGAAATTCCCAGCCCCAGTGAATCGCTTCGCGTTTGAAATAGTCGCCGAAGCTGAAATTGCCGAGCATTTCGAAGAACGTATGGTGGTAGGCCGTCCGGCCGACGTTGTCGATATCGCCGGTGCGGAGGCATTTTTGGCAGGTAGTGGCGCGGGTGAAATCGAGTTTGCAGCGGCCCAGGAAGTGGTCTTTGAACTGGTTCATCCCGGCCGGGGTGAAGAGCACCGAAGGATCCCACCGCGGCACCAGAACGTCGCTGGGTCGGCGGGTGCAGCCTTTGGACTCGAAAAACGCCAGATACTTTTCGCGTAGCTCGTCGGTTTGCATAAACTACTGGTACGGTTGAGGAAAGGTCGCGCGGCAACAGTGGCCCATGATAGCCGTTTGGTTTCAGAGCGACTAGCCGACGTGCGCGCGGCGGCGCGGCGGCAAGACCAGCGGTCAGACGTAAATCGTCAAACGGGAAAACCGCGGATCACACCGATGACATGGATGACGAAGAAGTTGTTCGCGGCGCCTTCGCTAAGCGACCACTACAAACGCGGGTGAACGAAGCGTTCAACCCCCGTCTTCTTCAGCCACGTAATCCGTGTGATCGGTGGTTCCTCCTCCTTGTGGTGCTAGCACTTCGGCGGGGGGAATACTGCCGTTGACCGCCCTTGCCGTCCTCCTATAATCCCCGCCCAATTCAGGCTTGGGATTCTAGTCACTCGGATTGCGCAAACATTTCAGATTATATGTGGCTTAGGGTCTATAACGGCCGAAGAAATCTTTAGACCAAACGCGGCTGCATTCGCTCGACCGTCTAGGCGGCCGAACCACAGGAGGTGTGTTCGGCGAGGCGAATGCGGACCGGTGAACGGACTCACTTCAAACCACTCGCCGAATCATTCGGGCCCAGGGAAGGGACATGGCGATCGCGACCGCGGTTGCCGCCATTTCGCTCGGCGAAACCAAGGATTTTCTGCCATGCGCACTTCGACAGCCCGCATTGCCGCGGTTGCGTTCGGCCTGTTGGCCATCGTCGGTTGCAAGTCTTCCGGCGACACTTCCTCTTCCGGAGCTGCCGGTCCCAGCGTGAGCAACAACTCATGGTGGAACAAGAGCAGCTCGAGCACAGCCAATGCGACGCCGGCCCCGGCCGTTTCGCCGCCGGCCGTCTCGGGCAGTCCGACGCTGCCATCGTCAACCGCGACCCCCGGCTATCCGGCCGCCAATCCGTATGCCGGCGGCAGCCCGACTCCGGCCGCGGGCTATCCGCCGGCGTCGTATCCGACGGCGGGCTACCCACAACAAGGCCCCCAGTCAGGTTACCCACCGTCCAGCTATCCGCAATCCGGTTACCCGCAATCGAGCTATCCGCAATCGAGCTATCCGCAATCGGGCTACCCGCAATCGGCGTATCCTGCGGGCGGAGCAGCAACGCCAGCCGCTTATCCATCGGCCGGTTATCCGACCACACCGGCGAGCTACCCGGCCGCGCAAGCGCCGGCATCCGGCCCGATTTATGGCAACACGGGCGCTCCGGCTGCCGCGTCGCCGCCGGGCTACGGCACCAGCAGTTGGAATAATTCGACGACGCCGGGGGCCGCCACGCCGACCTCGTACAATGGTCCGGCGTCGACCGCTTATCCGAGCACCGGCTATCCGACAACGTCGTATGGCGCGGCCGCCGCCCCGGCTGCTGGCAACAATGTGCAGGCACAGAACGGCTACTACGGCGGTTCGCCGTCCGGCGCTGCCGCGGCCAGCAACACTTCGCCCAGCACTACTGGCGGTGGATCGGCATATACAGGCAGCTCATACGCCAGCGGTTCCAATAGCGGTAGTCTCTACACCGGCAGCCCTGCGGCCCCCAGCTCCGCGCCCGTTAGCGCCGGCAGCTCCTACACGGGCAGCGCCTACGGCAGCAGCACGGCCAACTCGGCATATTCCGGTTCGAGCCAATCGACCGGGCCGGCCGCAACAACCGGCAGCACGCCCCCCACTTCCTCATATGGCAGCGCGTATCCCGGCGCGTCGAGCAGCGGTTCGACGGCCCCTAGCAGCTATTCGTCCGGATCGAGCGTGCCGAGCGTGGCCAGTGTGCCCAGCAGCACGACCTACGGCGGCACTCCGGCAACCGCGGCTCCGGCCTCGGCGAGCAACTGGTCGTCGGCCGGAAACGCGGGTTCGAGCAGCCCGACGAGCTCGGTCGCCCCCGCTTCTTACTCCAGCCCTAGTCCCAACTCGAGCAGCTATAGCAGCCCCGCCAGCGGCGCTTCGCCAGATGGCGGCTACCGCCCGGCCGGCACAGGCGACTACAGCGCGAGCAGCCAATCGCCGCCGCCGGCCGCCAGCCCGAGCTTGCCGCCGCCGTCTAGCTACAGCAGCGGCAGCCCGTCGATCGCCGCGGGCGGAGCGGTTTCCGTCGGAGCGGGCGGAAGCATGTATGGCCGTTAATTGCGGCCGATCGGTTTCCAAAAATTCGAAATCTGGCAATAGCCCAAGACTCGCCATCTTGGGCTTTTTGCATTCGAGCCCGCAGCGCCAGTAAGGAAACAGAAATTGCTACCGCGCCGGAGGCCGTCATTCGCCATGTGAAGCCGTGCTCTTTACTCTCATGCTAGAGCGGCGGGCTCCTTGCGTGTCCTTCTCACAGCCTCACAGCCTATTAATAATAAAAAACCCCGTCCGCCATTGCTCGCCGCAGATCGCGGCAAGCCGTGGAGGACGGGGTGGGTGTATTTCTGACGCCGAGGTTTGGCGATCGAAACAATGCGCTGCCTGCAACGGTCTTACTTGCTACCCTTGTCCGTGCCGCCGCTGGGCGTGGCGGTGTTGCTGCTGGGCGTGGCCGTGTTGCTGCCCGAAGCTGCGGGAGCGGGCGTTTCCGTCGAGGCCGGCGTAGCAGGAGCCGATGAGGCTCCCGTCTTCGTCGTTGACGGCTCGCTGGCTCCGGCCGGATTGCTGGTGCGGCCCTTGTCGAGCGAAGCAAGCAATTCTTGGGCATCCTGACGGTGGATGAAGAACCCGCGGCTCTCGGTCGCAACCTTGAGCGATTGGATGGCTTCGTCCGTTTTGCCGTGGTATTGGAACAGCTTGGCACGGTAGTACCAGATGTCGGGGCTGGCGTTGACGCTCGTGTTGATCACGGCCTGTGTGACCTGATCCGCTTCCGGGATCCGGTTCAGCAGGTAGAAGGCCCAGCCCAGCGTCGAAGCGGCTTCGATGGCGCGAGCCGGGTCTCGCCGCTGGCCTTCGCCTTGGGCGACAGCCTGATTGTTGATGGCGATTTCCAAGCCGCGTTGCTTCTTGTCAGCATCGTTTTGTTCGACGAGCACCTGGGCCAACTGATTGCTGGCGGTGAAGTTCGACGGGGTTTCCATATACACATCTTCGAGATTCTTCTCCGCGGTCGCCGAATCCCCCTTCATCCGAGCGGCGACACCCATGTAGTACTTCGCTTCCAGGGCTCGCTTCGACTTCGGATCCGCGTTGTAGGCGCGTTGCGCGTAGCTGAACGCATCGTTGGCCTGATTCGTGTCGAGGGCCCAGCGGGCCGCGGCCAACAGCGTGGCTTCGTTCGACTCGCGAGCGGCCGCATCGGTCGGATCGGTGGGCAGGTGCGACACGGCACGCGTGATGAATGACTTTGCCCGTTCATGATTCTTGGCGTCTTCATAGAGAACGGCCAAGGCGATGTCGGGGGAAACCGAACGCGGATCGTCGGCCACCGCGAATTCGAATTGCTTGTAGGCCTCTTTGGGCCCGTTTTCCGGATCGGCGTGGAAGAGCACGCGGCCGAGGCGATCATGTGCGGCGGCGCCCAGCGTGTTCGGTTGCGCCGCGGGCACCTTCGTCGGATTCGGATCGACGACTTTCAACCAGTTTTCGATATCCGTTTTGGCCGTATCCCATTGCTCGCGGCTTTCGGCGACGGCGGCCAAACCGGCATACGCCCGTCCCTTGAAATCACTGGCCCGCTTTTGGTTTTCCTTGAAATTTTCCGACAACTGCAGGGCCTTGTTGAACAGCAGTTCGGACGCCGCGATTTGGCGATCGGAAAAGGCCATGTCGGCCAAAACCAGGTAGGCTTCCGGATCGGTCGGGTTGTTCTTGATGCATTCTTCCAATGCAGCGCGGGTCTGGGCGCCTTGGTTGGCCATCAGCCACATTTGGGCCAGCATCATGTCGGCCGGCGGGAGCATCGGGTTATCTTTCTTGGCGAGCATCAGTTGGCCAAGAGCGCCCTTCGGATCGCGGTGCATGAAGCGCGTGATGGCTTCGCCGATGGTGTCTTTATATTTGTCGCTATCGGAGTCGGAAACGGCCTTGCCGATCAACGATTTCACAGTGATTTGGGCCTGTGCATGGCTGCTGGCCATCATGCCGACCACTCCTGCCGCCACCGCCAGAAATCCCCAGCGGATGGCTCCGCGCCGCCAAGTTGCTAGCGGCGCCTTCGGGCGCGCGCCGTTTGTTTGTGCTCCACCCCGCGACGAAATACTCATGTTCAGAACCCTCTCTCGGAATACGAAGACGTGAAATGGGAAGTGCGAAAAGAACCGCCCGGCCGGTGGTCACCGCAAACGAACCGCTGCGATGCTGCGTGCTGCGAAACCAAACACTGCGAAACTGGATACTGCGAAATTGGATACTGGGAAACTGAACACTGCGAAATTGAATACAGCGTGAGGCGAAGACCGCGCCCCAGCGGCGACTCCAGCATGGGAGATTTCATCGACGTGACCGTCCGCAGCTACATTTATGTATGCCATGACCTAACCGATTACACAAGTAGTATAGGGCAAAAAGATAAAGTCGTTGCCGCAGCTTGTGGAAACGCACCCTCCTACAAACCGCACAATCGGCTTAATCCGCGGGAATTCCGAGCCTGAATAGGCTCGCCTCAATCCCTTCGCCGCCGCCCGCGGTGAGCGCCGCTTGGCCCGACCACGGCATTTGCTGCTTCAATCCCCCAACGCCGCAGCAACCAATTTTGCCAATCGCGGGCAACCGCAATAGGGCCGCAAGTTCGCCCCCCCCAGCCAGGTCGCTTATTACCAATACGATCGTCCTTGCCGGATCGCCCGAAGTTTTTCAGACTTTTTTCGCATTTTTGCCGGCGGGGCAAATCGCCGTTGCACGAAATGGTCGGCGCGGCGATGATACGCCCCCCAAAAACGCCCCGGCCGCCAAAGGATTTGGCGCCGCACGACCGCATGGAGCGCAATCATGTCGCCGCGACTGAATTCCTACCCGATCGTTTTGTCTTCCACCGCGCCGCATCGCGCCGCTTCGGCCCTCGCGATGCTCTCTGTCGCCGCGCTGCTAACCGCATTGGCGATCTCGGCTACGGGCTGCGGTTCGCACGGTGCCCCGGCGCTGCCCGCTGCTAGCATTTCGGCCGGAGAAGGATCCCCCGAATCGATCGCGCCGGGCGGTGCGACGAATGCATCGAACCCAGACCGATTACATCCGATCGTGCAATTTCATACGAGCCTCGGCGACATCACCGTCAAGCTCGACGCCGAACACGCACCGATCACGGTCGATAATTTCCTCGCCTATCTCGACCGCGGACAATACGACAACACGCTCTTCCATCAAGTCGTGCCCGGCGTGGTGATCCTCGGCGGCGGCTACGATGCGTTTGGCAAGGAGAAGCCGACCGGACCGCCGATTCGCAATGAAGCTCACAATGGGCTGAAGAACCGCCGCGGAACGATCGCCATGGCCCGCCGCCCCGATTCGGTCGACAGTTCGACTTGCCAATTCTTCATCAATCTGGCCGACAATCCGGCGCTCGACAATAAAGAAGCCCCGACGAAGGTCGTCGATTTTCGCAACGTGCGCGGGCAGCCGCGCGAGTTCAAGGCCCCCGACGCTTCTCTCTACGGCTATTGCGTGTTCGGCGAGGTGGTGTCGGGCATGGAGGTGGTCGACCAAATCGGCACGACCCCGCTGCACGACACCGACAAGTTCACCTCGACGCCAGTCAATCCTGTGCGCATCCAGTGGGTTCATTTGGTGCGGTGAAGAGATTGGCCGGTAAGCCAAAGCGCGGCTTCGTTTCTGCTGGTCGCCGCGCGGCACGGGATGTGCAACTTCTTGCGGCGGTCGCCGGCGAGTGGCCTTGTTCTGGTTCGTGGCTCGAACGCTATAATCTGGCCACGCTGGCGCGCACCCGCGCGCGAATCGTTCTACCGTTCGTCAGGCGGCTTATCAGAAGGGCTGAGATGGTGCAGGATATGGATGCCGGCCGACGCCGCGTCGCGATCGAAGGGATTTCGCCGCAGGTCGACGGCGGCCGCTGGCCGGTCAAACGGATTCAAAACGACACGGTCGTCGTCGAGGCGAATGTTTTCGCAGACGGACACGACGAAGTTCGCGCGGTGTTGCTCTTGCGCCATGAACACGACGAGCATTGGTCGCAGCTTCCCTTCGAACCGCTCGGTAACGATCGTTGGCGGACAAGCTTCGTCGTCGAACAGCTCGGCACCTACCGATACACGGTTTGCGGCTGGATCGATCGCTTTTCAACCTGGCGGCACGATTTCGAAAAGCGCGTCGCCGCGGGGAGCGACGTGTTGGTAGATCTCGCGATCGGCGCTCGCCTCGTTGAAGAGACAGCCGACCGCGCCGGGCCCGGCGCGGATGGAGTCCGGCTGACGGCGCTGGCGGCCATTCTGGACGGCTCGCATGACGCTGCCGCGCGATCGCGTTTGGCGGTCGATGCCGAGTTGCTCGAGTTGATGGAAAAATATCCCGACCTTGAGTTGTCGACCACCTACGAGCCGGAATTGCGGCTCTCGGTCGAGCGGCCCTTGGCCGGCTTCAGCGCTTGGTATGAAATGTTTCCCCGCTCGGCGAGCGCCGTTCCCGGGCGGCATGGAACCTTTGCCGATTGCGAGGCGCGGCTGCCGTATGTCGCGCAAATGGGCTTCGATATCTTGTATCTGCCGCCGATCCATCCGATCGGGATGGCCTTTCGCAAGGGAAAAAACAACGCCACCACGGCGCAGCCCGGCGATTTCGGCAGCCCTTGGGCCATCGGGGGGGCCGACGGCGGACACAAAGCCTGCCATCGCGAACTGGGCACGATCAAGGATTTCCGCCGCTTGTTGGCCGCCGCCAAAACCCATGGCATCGAGATCGCCCTCGACCTTGCCTACCAGTGTTCGCCCGACCATCCCTACGCGGCCGAGCATCCGGAGTGGTTTCTGCGGCGGCCCGACGGCACGATCCAATACGCCGAGAATCCGCCGAAGAAGTATCAAGACATCTATCCATTCTATTTCGAGACGAGCGCCTGGCGGCCATTGTGGGAGGAGTTGAAAAGCGTCGTAACGTTTTGGATCGGCGAAGGGGTGCGCGTTTTCCGCGTCGACAATCCGCATACCAAGCCGTTCGCGTTTTGGGAATGGTTGATCGGCGACATCCGGCGGCAATATCCCGACGTGATTTTTCTCGCCGAGGCGTTTACCCGGCCGAAAATCATGTATCGACTGGCGAAGCTGGGCTTCACGCAGTCGTACACTTATTTCTCCTGGCGCAACACGCGGCAAGAACTGGCCGAGTATTTTCAGGAACTGACGCAGCCGGAGCTTCGCAACATTTTTCGTCCCAATCTGTGGCCTAACACCCCGGACATACTTCCGGAATATTTGCAGACCGGCGGGCGCGGCGCGTTCGTGACGCGCCTCATTCTTGCCGCCACGCTGGGCGCCAACTACGGCATTTACGGCCCAGCGTTCGAACTCTGCGAATCGCAGCCGATGCGCGCCGGCAGCGAGGAATATCTCAACTCGGAGAAATATGAATTGCGCTCTTGGCCCCTCGATCGGCCCGACAGCCTGCGGGAATTGATCGGACGCGTGAATCGCATCCGTCGCGGGAATCCGGCCTTGCAGCGCGATGCGAATATCGAATTTCATCCCGTCGACAACGCGGCCCAACAATTGCTCTGCTATAGCAAGCGGACCGATGATTTCAGCAATCGCATCGTCGTGGTTGCGAATCTCGATCCGCGCGTCGCACAGGCCGGCATGGTGCATTTGCAGTTGGATCGGCTGGGGATTCCCGGCGACCAGCCCTATCTGATGCACGATTTGCTAAGCGACAAGAGCTATGGATGGCGTGGAAGCGACGGCTATGTCGAGCTGGCGCCGGACAAAGTTGCGGCGCATGTTTTTCAGGTCCGCCGTTGGCTGCGCAGCGAAGGTGGTGTCGAGGTGTTCGAGCCATGACACGCGAAATCCTTGATCCGGCGTTCAAGATCAGCCTGCGGCAATGGCTGACGTCGCGGCGATGGTTTGCCGGCAAGGCGCGGGCGATCGTGCGCATCGATCCCGCCGATACGTTGCCGCTTCCGCTTCCCGGCGCTGGGCTGATGCTGATCCGCGTCGAATACACGTTCGGACCTGGGGAGCTGTATCAATTGATGTATGTATGGCGCCGGGGGGAAGCGGCCGACCGCCTGGCGGCCGAGCATCCCGAAGCTGTGGTGCATCGAGTCGAGCAGGGGGCCGGCGAGCCGACGTCGCTTTTGGCCGAGGCGCTGGCCGACCGGGATTTTTCCGCGGGACTTCTGGAACTCATGTCGGGAAACCGGAAATCCACCGGCCCCGCCGAGCTGCCGCCCGTGATCCGTGGTTTGGGTCGGCCGGCTGGGATGATTGCCGCTGCGTCGGTGCCGGAATTGAGCGAGGTGATGAAGGCCGGAACGGCTAACCTCGCTCCCACGCCGCTTTCCGCCGATCAAAGCAATAGTTGCGTCGTCTTCGGCCGCGAACTGTTTTTGAAGCTGTTTCGCAAGCTCGTGCCGGGCGTGAATCCTGAACTGGAAATCGGCCGGTTCCTTGCCGCGAGCGGTTCGTTCTCCCACACGCCGGCACTATGCGGCTCGTTGGAATATAAGTCGACGCAATCCGAAAGCGAACCGCTCACGCTAGGCCTGTTGCAACGTTTCACGCCCGGCAAATCGGCTTGGCAAACGACGCTAGATCAGTTGGCCGTGTATTTCGGTCGCATCGCGCAGTTGTTGCCCGAGGATCGCCCCAGTGCAAACAACACATTCGAGCCGACGCACGAACAGGCAGCGGCGAGTGAAAAGGGCCTGGAAAACGTCTCGCCATGGAAAATGGCCGGCCGACGGCCGATCGTGGCCGCCGAACCTCTGGTGGGCGACGAGCTTCGCAAAATGGCGCTGCTCGGCCGTCGCACTGCCGAACTGCATTTGGCGCTGGCTTCCGACACCGAGCAAGCCCGCTTCGTGCCCGAGCCATTTACGGAAAAACAACAACAGTCCCTGCGCTGGTCGATGCGCGACCTCGCCTCGCGGACATGCGAACTGCTGCGCCAACGGTTGCCGCAAGTGCCGGCCGACGTTCAGCCGGCGGCTCGACAGGTGCTCTCCCAAGAGGCACGGTTGCTGGCCCGGTTCGATGAGATCGTCGTCGAACCCATCGACGGGAAGCGGATTCGCTGCCACGGAGATTATCATCTCGGCCAAGTGCTCGATCTGGGCGACGATTTCATGATTATCGACTTCGAGGGGGAACCGGCGCGCTCGTTGGAAGAACGGCGTGCCAAGCGATCGCCGCTATTCGACGTGGCCGGCATGATTCGGTCATTGCACTACGCGTCGTCGCAAGGTCTGTTCCAGCAATTGCGATCGAACGAACAACCAGCGATGGAACCAAATGCGCTGCGCGAAGCAGCCGCGTGTTGGTATCGCTGGTCGCTCTCGGCATTCCTGGGCGCATACCGCTCCACGGCAGCGACCGGAAGCTTCTTGCCGCGCTCCGCGACGATCTGCGATCGGGTGCTCGGATTGTTCGTGCTGGAAAAAGCGGTTTATGAGTTGGCCTACGAGCTAAACAATCGCCCCGATTGGGTCGAAGTGCCGCTTTCCGGCTTGCTCGAATTGCTCGGCCCGTCTCGATAGGGGCCCGCAAGCAAGGAAGGCAATCGAAGGTAGGGTCTGCGAAATTGCGTATTTTGTGCAATACGCCTCGCGGACTTCTTTTCTCACCACCGGATCGACGAAAGTGTTTTTATCGTAGTAGGCAACACTCCGTGTGCCGTCGGCGCCCCGCGGCGGATTGCGCACGGAGCAGGGCAGGCGGCACACGGAGTGTGCCTGCTACGTTGGTCGCGGCTCCGCCGCACGGGTGCGAAAAGCGGACGTTTTCGGCCGAGCCTTAGAAGAAACCGCCGCCGGGGGGCTGGATGTTTTGTTGCTGCATCCGGGCGGTGAGCATCTGGCGGAACAGGTTGAACTGCGCCCGATCTTCGGGCGGAATGTCGGACAACATGCTCTGTAGGTGCTGCACGCGCTGCGAGTCGGACGCGCTGCCCCAAGGGCCGTGCGGCGGCGGCGACGCATTCCCGCTTTGCGCTGTCGAATTCGCGGCTCCGCTGTTGGCCGGCGGCGGGCCGCCGAACATCTGTCCGGCCTTGCGGGCCGCTTCCATCAACTGGATGCCCGCGATGATCTTGTCCAACTCGGCCAATTGGTCTTCGTGCGACATGGCAAAGAACTTTTGCATTCGGCCACGAAACATTTGCGGGCCTTTGCGCCGCACTTCGGCCTTGAGATCGTCCGGCAGGGCCTCGACTTTGTCGTGCATTTGGCGAAACAGCGGGCCGCCATCCTTCATGGGATTGTTGAGTTTGGCGATGTCGCCCTGCAGGGCATAAATCTCTTGCAGCCGCGGATCGACACCCGGATGGAAATGAATCCAAGCCCAGGCGGCTCCGCCCGCCAGAAGAATCATCAGCGCTCCGACCAGAATCGCCCAACGCCGCCGATGATTGACCTCCGGAGTGGCGGGTCCGTCGGCGGCCACGCCGTCTGCCGTGGATTCCTGCAAACGGCGGCGCTGGCGAAGATTCAGGTTGGTTTGGTCATCGCTCATCCGATTCACCCATCCTTGCGTTCGGGAATGGCGTTTACTAGACGGAGCGAAGAGGGGGCAGCCTTACCGCGGACCCATGCCTTGCTGTTGCCGCACGGCATTCATCATCTGCCGCATCAGGCCGAACTGAGCCCGTTGTTCCGGCGGATGGTTGGCGAGCCGCTGCTCTTGATGTTGAGCCCGCTGCTCGTCGTTGCGACCGCCGCGGCCACGGCCGCCGTTGTTATTGCTGTTGCCATTGCTTGTGCCGGTATTCGCATTGCTCCCGTTGGCGGCGGCTTCGAGTTCGCGTTGGGCCTGATCTTCCTCGCGCTGCTTTTGACGGGCAACCATGCGCTCCAAGTCGGCGAGCTGGTCGGCCGACGATTTCGCCAGGAAGGCCGAGGCCCGGGAAAAGCCCCAATCTTCGCGGGTCATCCGGCGCTCGCCGTAAGGAAGTCGATCGTTGACGTTTTCAAACTGGTCGCGGAGCATATCGCGGATATCTTGGGGCATGTCGGAGCCTGCGTCGGCCATCAGGGCTTGCAGATCGTCGAGTTCTTTCAAGCGGGGATCGGGTCTGAAGTAGACCATGCCCAGGGCCGTGCCGACGCCGAAGGCGAGCAGCAGGATCAAGATCGCCACGGTCCGCGAAATTTCCCCGCTCCAGGACCGCTGTTGCTCGTCGGAAGGGGAGGCCGATCCCTGCATGCGGCGGCGCTGTTTGAGCGTGAGATTCGTCTGCGCGTCGTTCATGGCGATCCCCCCGAGATTTCTATTGCGAGTTGTTGGCGATTCCGTCGTCGACATGGCCATCGGCGTAGAGGTAATTCATGGCCACGCCGCTTCCCGAAGAACCGTGGAAATTATCGATATCATAGAGCCAAAGAATCAGCGAACTGCTCATTTGGCTTGCGGTGCCGCCGCGGCGCTGCGACACGCCCCCACGATTTCGCGGCACGCCTTGGAAACCAAGAATATGCAGGTTCGCATCCACGATCGGGTTCCAGTAGCTCGTGGGCCCGTCGTAGCTGGTGCCCGTGGTTTGGAAATACGGATTCGGCACCGTCACCGTGTTCGTATTGCCCGACGATGGATCGGTGTAGGTGTAGCTGCCGCCATTGTCGTCCGGGCACTGAAACACCGGCATCATGGCCAATTGCGCCAGAGCATTCGGTTGGTTCTGCGTGATCTGCGGTTCGGGGGGCCCTTCGCAATACGGCGCGAGGGCCATGGCAATATTCGGCGGATAGTAGGTTATCCCGTCGACCCATTTATACAGCACGAGCCCTGGACCATGCTGCTGTCCTGGCGGAACCGGCGGCGGCCCGGCGTTCCAATCCGCAGGATAGTGGGCGAATTGATCCAGATATTGCGTGTAGGCGAGGCCAAGCTGCTTAAGATTCGACTGGCATTGCTTGACCCGCGCGGCTTCCCGGGCCGATTGCACTGCCGGCAATAGCATGGCGATCAGAACGCCGATGATCGCGATCACGACCAATAGCTCGACCAACGTGAAACCTGGTCGGGCGATCTCCCCGCCGCAACCGTGCGTTGCGAAAAGCGGCAATCTCTCACGCTGAGCCTTGCCACGATTGAGTTTACGACGATTTTCAAACATCCGCGCACGTGTCCCTACCGACGAATTGATTGGGGGCACCAAATTCCCCATTTAATTAAACCCACGAAGAGGCCTCCGGTTTCGCAAATTTTTCAGGCAGGAAATCGAAATGCGAGTCTCGCCGGCTTCTTTTCTTGCCGCCGAGTCGCCGAGACGACTAAGCCGAGTCCAAGGGGCATCTGTTTCACCGCCTATCTCAGAGGGTTTTGCTCCGTTCATTTGGATGCTTTCCGACCCTCGCCGTGTTCTCCGCGCCACGAACACACGAATTCTTTGTAAGGATCGACGAAAGTGTTTTATTGTAGCAGGCACACTCCCGTGTGCCATCCGCGCTTCGCGGTGGCTTGCGCACCCGAGCGGGGCCGACGGCACATAGAGTGTGCCTGATACGTTGAGTGCGGCCGAAGGCCGCGTGAGCCGCCATGCCCAAAAACGGCAAGCGAGCAGCGGCGCTAAATCGCGAAATCGAGCGGCATCGCGGCGCTTGCGCCTTCGTCGATCTCTAGCCGCACCAGCGAGCGGATGACCTCGCCCATCGTTTGCGGCCGGCGGAGCGGTTCCTTGGCGATCATCTCACCAATCAGCTTGGCCAACGGCGACGGTACGTCGGGCCGCACCGACCGCAATTGCCGCGGCCGATTTTGGCGGTGCAATTCCAATAGCTCGGCCAGCTCTCGGGCCGCGAACGGCGGCTCGCCGGCAAGCATTTCGTAGAGCACCGCGCCGAGGCTGTAAATGTCGCTGCGCTGATCGTTGCGCAAGGTCGAACTAATCTGCTCGGGGGCGAGATAACTGGGCGTTCCCATCAGCGGTGTGTCGAGCGCCGGGCCGCTATCGCTCATCGGCCGGACAAAGCTCAAATCCAACAGCGTCGCGTGGCCCGTGGGAGCCAACTGAATATTGCTGGGCTTCACGTCGCCGTGTAAGAATCCCTGGCGGTGCAACGCATCAAGGGCTTCGGCCGTCTGGCGAGCAATCCAGAGGGCTCGCAACACGTCTAGCGTGCCGTCGCGGGCGAGCACTGCCGCGAGCGTCTCGCCGGCCAACCGCGGCATGACGACGAAATACGGCGACTCCTGTACGTGGGCCACGAGGATCGCCACCAGATGCGGATTCGCGACCGACCGTCCGACGAGCGCCTCGCGGCGCATCAGGGCGATCGCTTCCGGCCGGTCGTGCCAGCGCGGGCGGAGCATTTTCAGCGCATACGGCGCCGGGCGGCCTGCCGTGCTTCCCACCGGTTGGGCGGCGAACACCCGTGCCAGCGTTCCCTCGCCCAACACGCCTTCCAGCCGCCACGAACCGGCCTCGGTCGGTATTGGCTCGGCCGAGGAAGCGCGCAATTCGGCCGCTGGATGCGGCACCCACGAGCGCACAGCGGCAGCGCGGAGCAGTTTGAGGGATTCGGTGGTTTGGGTCATGCGTGCGGGCGCAAGCGACCCGCTTACAGCGCCGAGAGTAGTTCCGCGGCGCGTGCGGCAGGGTCTTGAAGAACTGGGTCTATCGATTGCATCGGTCGCACGAGGGTCAAGGCTTGAGAATAGGCTGTGAGGCTTGAGACTGTGAGGCTTGAGGTACGAAGACGACGGCAGACGCTCCGCGTCATCAGGCCGCATTCCGGGCCCCCATGTAAATAGGACGCAAAGCGTTCGTCACGCCGTCGCCGCTCGCTTCTTGCTCCCTGCTGTCGTGGAGCTTAGAATCGCGTTTTCGCGCTGTTCGAAGCGCGATGCGGGGATATCGCTGAAAAGAAATCTGCTCTCGAGAGGAGTTCTACCATGGGCCGAATCACGGCTCGTTCGATCGTTTTACTGCCGGAATTTTTGCTGCTTGCCGCCGCTTGCTCGATCGCCCTGATCGCTGGCGGATGCAACGAATCGCCCGCTACCAACGGTAAGAAGCGGATCGTCCTCTTGATCAACACGCCGTCGTCGTATTGGGAAACCGGCCGCAAGGGGATGGAGCTGGCCGCGAAGGATTTAAAGCTGGCCGACGCCGGATATGAGGCCGTGTTCGCAACGAACGATCAAAAGGAGCAGGGCCAAATCGACGTGCTGCGGCAGTTGAGCACGCAACACGATATCGTCGGCATCGCGATCTCACCGGTGAAGGCCGATAATCTGGCCATCGTCGAGGAGATGCGAAAGCTTCGGAAAAAAGGCGTGCATGTCATTTGCATGGACGGCGACGTCGACCGGGCGAAATATCGCGATGCCCGAGAGGCCTACATCGGCACTGACAACTTCCGGGCCGGCGAAGTTCTCGGCGATGCAGCCAAGCATTTGCTCGACGATCGCAAAGCGGCGAAGGGTGGCTATGTCGATTTCGTCGGATTTCGCACCGCGCAAAACGCCATCGACCGAATGGACGGCATCAAGAAAACACTCGGCGGCTCGTATCCAGAGCTCGACCGGATGGAAGACGGGACCGATTTGTCGGTCGCCAAAGGCAACGTCCGCAAGGCGTTCGAAAATCATCCTGACCTGCAGGCTCTCGTTGGAATCTGGTCGTACAACGCGCCGCTGATCGGCGACGTCGTCGGGCGCGAACATGCCGACCGCCGCAGCTCGCTGACAGTCGCCACCTTCGACTGCGAAGCCGGCGCGATCGAGCAAATGGGCAAGGGAAACATCGACGTCATGGTCGTGCAGAATCCCTACGATATTTGCTACCAATCCGTGCGGCTGCTCGAGGCGTTGGCAAAAGACGACACGGCCACGGTCAAGAAGATGTTGCCCGATCAAGGCAAGGAGGGGGGCGACATCTACAACACGGATATCCGCGTCGTCGTGCCCAACGATAAGTCGCCGCTGACGGCCAATCTGTTTAGCCAATATGGCCCGACCGTCCAATTCTTCACGTTGCCGAAATTCAAGGATTGGCTCAACGAGCGCGGCCTGACCGGATCATGAGTTCACGATTGCCCGGACGACTCGGCCGGCTGCCGATCCGCTTCCACGAGTTGGCCCTCTTGATCGCCATCGTAGTGGTGGTGATCCTGACCAACTGGCTCGACTCGAATCATTCCTATTGGAACGATCCCGGCGAGAGCGTCAGGAATATCGCGCGGGAAACGGCGATGCTCGGCATCTTTTCGCTGGGCGCCGCGGTGGTGATCATCGTCGGCGGAATCGACCTGTCGGCCGGATCGATGATCGCGTTCAGCGGCACGATTTGCGGAACGCTGATGGTGCTGATGGCGCCAAAGGAGATGGCCAACACCGCGCCTTTGAGCACCCACGTCATCGTGCTGGCGATCGTGGGCACGCTGTTCGTCGGTTTTCTCGTCGGAACGCTGCACGCTTGGCTGATCGCAATCCTGAAGCTGCCGCCGTTCATCGTGACGCTGGGCACGCTGGTCGGCCTGCGAAGCTTGGCGCGCGTGATCTGCGCGCAAGTGACCGACACGATGCTCCACGCCCGCAACAATCAGATCGTGATTACCGACGAACGCTTTCGCCATTTAGCGGTTCAAGTCCGCAATCCGATCATTATTTTTCTCGTGCTCGCGGTGGCCCTTTCGGTGCTGCTTAGCCGCACGGTAGTCGGGCGGCATATCTACGCCCTCGGCGGCAACGAACAAGCGGCCAAGCTGAGCGGCATCCGCACCGAGCGCGTGAAATGGCTCGCCTATTGCATCGGCTCAATGACTGCCGCGATCGCGGGAATCCTATACATTGGCGACCAAGCCGTGGTGTCGCCCGCCAATCTCGGCGTGAGCTATGAGCTCAACGCGATCGCGGCCGCGGTGGTCGGCGGTTGCAGCCTGGTGGGCGGAGCGGGCACGATCTTGGGAACCGTGCTCGGAGTGCTCTTTCTTCAGGTCGTGATCTACGGCGTCGGGATGGTCATCCACGAGGATGCCGATATGTATCAGGGACTGGTTGTCGGATTGGTGCTGGTCTGCACGTCGGCGTTCAGCCAATTCCGGCAAGTTGCCGCGCCAAATCAGCGCGTGTTTCCCGGCCCGATCGGCGCGTTCGCGGTGCTGGCGCTGGCGCTGTTGGCCGGCACTCTGACATCGTTGTTTGCGAATCAGACGGCGGCCATATCGACGACGTTGGGCACTTTGGCGGTCCTCGCCGCCCTAAAAATCTGGGAGGGAAGGCAGGGACAAGGCGCGCGGGGCGAGCAGAACTGTCGTTAGCGGCAAGGCGCTAGCCGCCGGTTTTTTGGGTCGCCGCGCCGCATTCGACCGGCGGCTAGCGCCTTGCCGCTAACCAATCACACCTTGCAACTGACACGATGGCTGCCGACATCATCATCTCGATCGATCGCATCACGAAGCGGTTTCCCGGCGTGGTCGCTTTGTCGGATGTGTCGTTCGATATTCGCCGCGGCGAGGTCCACGCCATCGTCGGCGAAAACGGGGCCGGCAAAAGCACGCTGATGAAAATCATCTCGGGCGTGATTCCCGAGTTCGAAGGCCAGTTGCGGCTCCACGGCCAGCCGGTGCGATTCACCGGCACCCGCGATGCCGAACGGGCCGGCGTGAGCATCATTCATCAAGAACTGAATCTCGTCGAACAGCTTTCCTCCGCCGCGAATATCTTCCTGGGCCGCGAACGCCACAATCGGCTCGGCCTGCTCGATGATCGCGGCATGGAGCGGTCGGCCGCCGGGCTGCTCGAACAGCTCGAATGCCAGATCTCGGCCAGCGAGCCGGTCGGTTCGCTCCGCGTCGGCGATCAGCAGTTGATCGAAATCGCCAAGGCGCTGTCGCTCGAATCGGAAATCCTGATCATGGATGAGCCGACCAGCGCGCTGACGGAAACAGAAACTGCCCGGCTGTTTCGCATCATGCGGCGGCTCCGCGAGCGCGGCGTGACGATCCTCTACATCTCGCACAAGATGGACGAGGTGTTTGCATTGGCGGACCGAATCACCATCTTGCGTGATGGGCAGCATGTGCGCACGGTGGATCGGGCCGCGATTTCGCCCCGCGACGTTACGCATCTGATGGTCGGCCGCGAGATCCAGGAAACGCATCTCGGCGAGGGACGGCAGCCGGGCCCGCCGGTGCTGGAAGTGCGAAAGCTCTCGCTCCCCTGGCCCGGCCATGCCCGCGGCTGGCGGCTCAAAAATATTTCGTTCACGCTCCGCCGCGGCGAGATTCTCGGCTTCGCGGGCCTGATGGGGGCCGGGCGCACCGAGCTTTTGGAATGCATCTTCGGCTCGGCTGCGGCAACGCCGTCGGGCGAAATATTGCTCGACGGCCGACCCGTGAAATTCCGCCATCCGGCGGAAGCATGCCAAGCCGGCATCGCGCTGGTGACGGAAGATCGCAAGCGGCTGGGAATTTTTCCGCAGATGAATGTCGGCGAGAACATCACGATTTGCACGCTCCGCGACGCCGCGGCGGCCGGCATCGTCAGCCGTGGCCGCGAGCGGCAGATCGCCGCCGGCTCGATCGCTGAATTGAATGTGAAAACGGCCGGCCTCGATTCCGCGATCACCAGCTTGAGCGGCGGCAATCAGCAGAAATGCATCATCGGCCGCTGGCTCCTGGCCCGGCCGAAAGTGCTGTTGCTCGACGATCCGACGCGCGGCATCGACGTCGGCGCCAAGGCGGAGCTGTATCGGCTCGCCGATCGATTGTGCCGCGACGGCCTGGGCATCATCGTCACCTCGAGCGAATTGCCCGAACTGCTAACACTTTGCGACCGCATTTTGGTGCTCTGCGAAGGCCGGATCACGGCCGAATTCACCCGCGCCGAAGCCACCGAGCAGCGCATCATGGAAGCCGCCACGCAGCGCGAACACTCGTCCTTGTAGCCAGCGTGCCGGAGCCCCGCACGATAGCCCGCAGCGCAAGCAAGCCGGTGCGTCGGGCCGTCCCTCGCTAACGCTTCGGGCTAATGCGCCGATTGCAGCCCGAAGCGTTAGCCTGGGACGCCCCGCTTGCGGCCAGCCACCTCGTCCGTCAGCGTGCGTTCCGCCGCGTCTCGGCCAGAATCGGCTCGAGTTCTTCGACAAAATCGCGCACGTCTTTGAATTCTCGATACACGCTCGCAAAGCGGACGAATGCCACCTGATCGAGCTTGCGGAGATACTGCATCACCAGTTCGCCGAGATAGCGGGTTTCGACTTCCGAATCGAATTTGTCGTAGACGTCGGTCTCGACCGCGGTGACGACCGCTTCGATCTGGTCGTCGCTGACCGGGCGTTTCCAACAGGCTTTGGTCAAGCCCTGCTTGAGCTTCTCGCGATCGAACGGCACCCGGCCGCCGTCTTTCTTGATCACTTTGACCGATGGTTCTTCGATTCGTTCGTAGGTGGTGAACCGCCGCTTGCAGCCCAAGCATTCGCGCCGCCGCCGGATGGCAAAGCTATCTTGGCTGGCCCGCGAGTCGATCACGCGATCGTTGTCGATTCGACAAAAAGGACATTGCATGGTTCAACTATACACGACGCGGCGAGCGGGGGGAACGCGCGCAATCGGCCGGCCGTGCTAGCAGACCAAGATCGCTGTTGATGGTTTTGTCGATCGGCGTCGGCACGACGTGCCCGTCGTTCGGCTCGGACGCCTCGCGGTGAATCGTTCCTTCAACGACAAGGACTTGGCGGCCAACTAATCTTGGCGGCCGGTCGCCGGTGTTTGCTCGCGGCGGCCGAAGTAGGCGGGGTGGCGTTACTGTTCGACGCTAAGAATGAGCAGTCGGCGAAGTGGTACGAGTCGTTCGGTGCGGTGCGAGTCGCCGATACACCGTTTACGTTGCTGTTGCCCCTGACGACATTGGAAAAGGCGCTGGGTTCGTTGGAAAGACGATAGGACTGAAGATAAGGCCTAGAAGATACGGCCTACGAAGAGTTAGGTCGTCATGCCCTTAGCGGCGGGGGCGGACGGTGGGATTGCGCCGTTGTCGGATTTTGGCGTTGCAGGACGTTCCTCGACAGGGCCCGGGAGCGGTTTGTCGCTGCCGAGTTGCGGCTTGTTGGTCGATCGCTGTTGGGGCGACACGATCACCGTCGAACCAATTGAAGATGGCGCGGACGATTGAATTCGGTAGGTCGGCTGTGTGCGGAAAGGCAACCCGTTCGACGGAATCACATACGACGGCGACGTGAACTGTGGCATCTGGTTGGACGAAATCGGAGCCGGCATCAGCGACGTTGTCGGCAGCGAAGTTGACGGCAGCGAACCGGTCGGCAGCGACATTAGTGGAATGGAGCCGGATGGCGCCCCTGCGGCCGGGCCCGGCAGCGGCGGATCGATCGTCGGCGAGAGCGTCGTCGTCGGAGCGGGCATCAGGCCGCTGGCGCAGCCGCACGGTTCGACCGGGATCTTTAGCACGACCATTCGCGGCACGCGGCACGTGTAGGTCACCGGCACCCGCTTTTCGATCACCTGCGGCACCTGCACCGTTTCTTGCACGGCCACCATCCGGCACTGCTGCACCGGTATCTGCTCGACGTGTTCCTCGGTCACCAGCCGGCATGTGACCACCGGCACCTTGCGAACCTGCTCTTCGGTCACCATCCGGCACACTTGGACCGGCACTTTTTGGTCGACATGCTCGACCACCGCCTTGCAGACCGTAATTGGCACCCGGCGCTCTTGCGTTTCGACAACCATCCGGCAGACCTGCACCGGCACCTTCTGCACCACCTCTTGATCCACGTAGCGGCACGTTTGCACCGGCACCTTGCGCGTCATCACCTTCTGCACATACGAAGTGGTCGCCACCTGCTGGGCCACGATATTCGGCTGCCAACTGCGGGCGACCTCGGCACGCGACGGGCCCGGCACCTGCTCCCAATACAGGCCGGCCCGATGCGGCGTCGGCAAACCCGTCGCCGGATCGACGCCGCAGCCCCCCGACTCCCACCGTAGCCGCCACCTCGGCCGCCCCGGCACGCACACGGGCGTCTCGACAACGCAGCCCTGATCGACATAGCGGGTCGTGTAGTTGACCACCGGCTGGCAAACCGTGTAGCACTCGTCGCGCTCCGAAGTCTCGATGATCGGCCGGCGAACCAGGTAGCGATTCTCGCGCTCCTGCGTTTCCATCACGGGCCGGGCGACCTGATACTGTTGCACCTGTTCGACGATCTCGGTCACATTCCGCACACGGTCGTAGCTGGCATCGCGCATTTGGGTTTCGAAGATTGGCCGCTGTACGGTGTAGTGCTCTTCGCGCTCGGCGGTTTCTTGCACGGGCCGGCTGACGGTGAACCGCCGCTCGTGCATCTGCGTCTCATAGACCGGGCGATAGGTGGTGATCACCTCGGGCCGGCAAACCGTTTCCTGCTCGATGCGGTAGGCGGTGTGCTGCACTTCATCGAAGACGGTCTTATATTCGATGCGATACTCCTGGCAGCACGATGCGCCGCGCTGGGCCAGACAGGCGGTGGCCGAAAACCAACCGCAGATGATCGCAATGCA
This sequence comes from Pirellulales bacterium, assembly GCA_036267355.1. NCBI lineage: Bacteria > Pseudomonadati > Planctomycetota > Planctomycetia > Pirellulales > Pirellulales bacterium. The sequence goes on from DATAWG010000059.1 coordinate 23,735, forward strand.
AAAGGCAATGTTCGATTTCATTGGATTCCTCAATCCGCCGGGACACAAGCCGCAACACTAGCCCGAAGCGTTAGCGAGGACGCGCCGCGTTGGCGGGTTCCACCTCGCGGACACTTGAGGCCCGGCCATTTCTCAAAATACGGGGACCGAAGCGAAAAGTCGCGCGGAGGATGCACCATCTGTCACAAATCCCTCGCCAACGCTTCAGGCTAATATGTGTGCTCGCGGTCTGTCGAAAAGCGTTTTTTCGCCGGGCGCACAATCGGCCCACATGAATGTGCTAGATGAAATGCGGAGGGGCAAATCGGAAATCCAGCCGCACCAAGCCCGCCATATCGCAAGCGAAATCGCAGGACTGGGTTACGGTCGAAAAAATTCTTTGAAGTTCTGCTCGATTTTCGCCGATGGCCGATTTTCGCTAAGCGACATAACTCGCGTTTTGCGAATCGCTTGCGATCAGAGATTGCCCGACCCGCAAAGCTTTACATTCGGGAAGCGGCAAGCGGCGTTGTCGTTTGCTGGCCAACCTACAATTGGGCATCCGCGACTGCGCCGCGGCCGGTGTACCCCGCCGCTCCGCGGCGGATTGGCCGCCGAGTTCCGCCTCGCTCCATCCTTGCTAGCGCTTCGGGCTAACTGCCCATCGTCACTCGCCCCTAGCCCCTCGCCTCTTTCTCTGCGATATTTCATTCGATGGCCGCCCCCGTGCAAAACGCATCCCGATCTCGGCTCGAAGAGCCGCTCGCCAAGCGAATTTTGATCTTGGACGGGGCGATGGGCACGATGGTCCATGCCCGGAAGTTCAAAGAAGCCGATTTCCGGGGCCGCCAGTTTGCCGCCCACCCGCGCGATCTGCAAAACCTGATCGATGTGCTGTCGATCACCCAGCCCGACGCGATTCTCGATATCCACCGGCAATATCTCGAAGCCGGGGCCGACATTATCGAGACGAACACGTTCGGCTCGACGAGCGTGGCGATGGCCGATTTCGGGCTCGAGTCGCACGTGCGCGAAGTGAATCTGGCCGGATGCGAACTGGCCCGTGCCGCCGCCGACGAAATGACCCGCCGCACGCCCGATCGGCCGCGGTTCGTCGCCGGTTCGATCGGCCCGACGAATAAGCAACTTTCGATTGCCGGCAATGTCGCCGACCCGGCCCATCGCACGGCCACATTCGACCAAATGGTGGCGACCTACTACGAGCAGGTCGATGCGCTCGTCGCCGGCGGCGTCGATCTCCTGCTGACCGAGACGGCCTTCGACACGCTGGTGCTCAAAGCGTGCCTGTTCGCGATCGATAAATATTTTGCCGACCACGGCGGTCGGCTGCCGGTGATGGCGTCGTTCACGGTGTTCGACGGCGGCCGCACCCTTTCGGCCCAGACGGTCGAAGCCTGCTGGATTTCGGTCTCGCATGCCGAGCTTTTCAGCATCGGCATCAATTGCGCCCTGGGGCCGGAAAAGCTGCGGCCGTTTATCGAAGAACTGTCCAACGTCGCGCCGATCTACGTGAGCTGTTATCCGAACGCGGGCTTGCCGAACGCATTCGGCGAATTCGACGAAACGCCGGCGATGATGGCCCGCACGCTCGGCGAATTCGCCGCCAACGGCTGGCTGAATTTCGTCGGCGGCTGCTGCGGCTCGACCCCGGCTCATATCCGCGCAATCGCCGCCGCCGTGGCGGATAAAGCGCCGCGAAAGATTCCGGCGATCGAACCCCTTACCCGCCTCAGCGGCCTCGAACCGCTCATCATCCGTCCGGAAAGCAATTTCCTCACGATCGGCGAACGGACCAACATCACCGGTTCGAAAAAATTCTCGCGGCTGATCCTCGCCGACAAATTCGAGGAAGCCGTCGCCGTCGCCCGGCAACAGGTCGAAGCCGGGGCCAACGTCATCGACGTCAACATGGATGAAGCCCTGTTGGACGGCGAAGCGGCCATGACGCGGTTTCTGAATCTCATCGCCGCCGAGCCGGAAGTCGCCCGTGTGCCGATCATGGTCGACAGCTCGAAATGGTCGGTCATCGAGGCCGGGCTGAAGTGCGTCCAAGGCAAGGGAATCGTCAATTCGATCAGCCTTAAAGCCGGCGAAGAATCGTTTCTCGAGCAAGCCCGATTGGTGCGCCGCTACGGCGCCGCGGTGGTGGTGATGGCCTTCGACGAGCAAGGCCAGGCCACGGGCATCGACGACCGGGTGAGCATCTGCCATCGGGCTTATCGACTGCTGACCGAGCAAGTCGGCATGCCGCCGAGCGACATCATCTTCGACCCGAACATTCTCACGGTCGCCACCGGCATCGAAGAACACAATCGCTACGCGATCAACTTTTTCGAGGCGACGCGGCGAATCAAGCATGTTTGCCCCGGCGTAAAGATCTCCGGCGGCGTGAGCAATGTCTCGTTCTCCTTCCGCGGCAACGAGGTCGTGCGCGAGGCGATGCATTCCGCGTTTCTCTACCATGCCATTCGCGCCGGAATGGATATGGGGATCGTCAATGCGGGGCAGTTGGCCGTTTATGAACAGGTTCCGCCCGAATTGCTCGAGGCGGTGGAAGACGTGCTATTCGATCGCCGCCCTGATGCAACCGAACGGCTCGTCGCATTGGCCGAGCGCTACAAGCGGCAAGGGGGTCCCGCGGCGGAAGCCGAATCCGCATGGCGCAGCGGCACGGTCGAAGAACGCTTGAGTCACGCTCTGGTGAAAGGCATCGTCGAACATATCGACGCCGACGTCGAAGAAGCGCGCCAAAAATATCCGAGCGGCTTGTCGATCATCGAAGGCCCGCTCATGGCCGGCATGCAGGTGGTCGGCGATTTGTTCGGGGCCGGCAAGATGTTTTTGCCGCAAGTGGTGAAAAGCGCGCGAGTGATGAAGAAAGCCGTCGCCTATCTGCTGCCGTTCATGGAGGCGGAAAAAGCCCGCGCCGGCGGCGAAGAAAAGCCGCGCGGCAAGATCGTCGTCGCCACCGTCAAAGGCGACGTGCACGATATCGGCAAGAACATCGTCGGCGTGGTGCTCGGCTGCAACGGCTATCGGGTGGTCGATCTGGGCGTGATGGTGCCCTGCGAAAAGATTCTGGACGCTGCGATCGCCGAGCGGGCCGATATCGTCGGCCTCAGCGGGCTGATCACGCCCAGTCTGGACGAAATGGTGCACGTCGCCCGCGAAATGCAGCGCCGCGAGTTTTCCGTGCCGCTGTTGATCGGCGGCGCCACGACCAGCGCGAAACACACGGCCGTGAAAATCGCCCCGGCGTATCGACATGAAACCGTTTTCGTTCCCGACGCTTCTCGGGCCGCCGGCGTCGTCGAGCAATTGCTCAATCCCGATTCGCGCCGCGCGCTAGACACGCGCAATCGCCGCCTGCAGGCCGAGCTTGTCGAGTCGTATCACCAGCGGCAGTCGGTCCGTTTGGCGCCCTATCACGATGCGCTCGAGCGGCGATTCAAGACCGATTGGGCGACCGTGCGGATCGACGTTCCGGCGTTTCTCGGCCGCCGCGTGCTCGACGATTTCCCGCTCGCGCGGATCGCCGAATATATCGATTGGTCGCCGTATTTCATGGCCTGGGAGATGAAAGGAAAATATCCGGCAATCTTCTCCGATCCCGTGGCGGGGGCGGAAGCGAAGCGGCTATTCGACGATGCCGAGCGACTGTTGCAACGCATCCTCCGCGAGCGGCGGCTAACGGCCCGCGGCGTGTATGGCTTTTGGCCGGCGAATTCCGAAGGCGACGACATCGTGCTATTCACCGACGAATCGCGATCGGCCGAGCTGACGCGCTTCCACACGCTCCGCCAGCAATGGGAGCGCAAGGGCCAAGCGACGTTTTATTCGCTCGCCGATTTCATCGCCCCGCGCGAAAGCGGCCGGGCCGATTACCTCGGCGCCTTCGCCGTCACCACCGGCATCGGCTGCGACGCATTGGTTCGCGAGTTCGAAACGGATCACGACGATTATCAGGCCATTTCCACGAAGGCGCTGGCCGACCGCTTGGCCGAGGCATTTGCCGAACTTCTGCATCAGCAAGCCCGCGCCGACTGGGGCTACGGCCGCGACGAGCATCTTTCGCCGCTGGATCTGATCGCCGAGAAATATCGAGGCATTCGCCCTGCACCGGGCTATCCGGCCTGCCCCGATCACACCGAGAAGCAAATCCTGTTCGACCTGTTAGAAGCCGAGAAATCTGCCGACATCCATCTCACCGAGCACTTCGCCATGCTGCCCGCGGCGAGCGTCAGCGGCCTGTATTTCGCGCATCCCGAAAGCCGCTATTTCGCGGTCGACCGCCTCACGCGCGATCAGGTCGAGCAGTATGCGAAACGCAAGCGGATGACGCTCGCCGAGGTCGAACGATGGCTGGCCCCGAATCTGGGCTACGAACCGACCGGCGGCTAGCCCGGATGATTTTTCAAAGTGCCACACTAGCCCGAAGCGTAAGCGAGGATAGCCCGAAGCGCAAGCACGGTTAGCCCGAAGCGCATGCACGGTTAGCCCGAAGCGCAAGCGAGGGAGCGACTAAGACATGCCCGCGAACGCTTCGGGCTATCTCGCAGCGTGTCTCAAATTCCCAGCACTATAAGCGGACCAGGCTAGCCGCCGGAAAACCGAGAGCGAGTGGTTCGCAAAAGCGCGGCGTAGCGGAACCAAGGTCATTCTCAATCGTCGCGCTCGTTTGCATTCGCTGCCGCCTGGCTCAGCTTCAGGCCGACCAATTGGGCGACGACGACGGCCATGTAGAACTGCCCGAAGACGGCTTCCAGCCACGTCAGCGACGACGCGGTTTGCGAGATGGGAACGACCTTCGCGTCGCCCTCGCAGGTGAGCGTGACAAAGCTGAAATTGTCGAATAAATGCCGCCGTGCAGTTTGGTCTTTCAGCTGCCAGGCCACCTCGCTTTTCACTTGAAAGGCGTTGGGCGAAATGGCGTCGGCCAGATTGTAAGCGTTGCCCCATGCCAGGCCGGTAAGCAAATATCCGCACACGACGCCGAGCAGATCGTCGGTGCGAAATTGTTTGGGCTGAAAGATGCCCCGCAGAACAACCGTCACCGCGAAGCCGAGGAACAGCGCTCCCGCCGCCCGGTCGACGATCAACAGAACCGTGTTGTTCGGACTGACTGCGTGCGCAAACCAATGAACGCAAATCATGGGCGCGGCCAGCAGCAAGGCCACCGTCCTTGTCGAACGGCGCTCGAAGACGACAAAGAAAATCACTGCCGTAACGGCGGTTAGCAGTAGGTCGAACACGACCAATCCCGCCGTTCCACGCTGTGCGATCGGTTGGGCGAAGATCAACGCCAGCAGCGTCGCCAATAGCGTCAGATGCTTCCACTCTCGCAGCAAAGACAAGATGCGAAGCACTCGAAAGTCTCCTCGTGAATGTAGCAGGCACATTCCATGTGCCGTCGGCCGTGCTCTTGTGCGCGTGTGCCACTGGCTTCGCCAGTGCTGCCGGGCGAATCAATTGTCTATTCACACCGGCACGGCCGGCGGCGCTCTTCCAGCCGCGGACGGCACACGGAGTGTGCCTGCTACGTTGGCGGCCGACTCCGCGTCGCTGGCTTTGCAAGCTGGATCTTCCCGCCGTGTGCCACTGGCTTCGCCAGTGCTGCCGGGCGAATCAATTGCCTATTCACACCGGCAGGGCCGGCGGCGCTCTTCCAGCCGCGGACGGCACACGGAGTGTGCCTGCTACGTTGGCGGCCGACTCCGCGTCGCTGGCTTCGCAAGCTGGATCTTCCCGCCGTGTGCCACTGGCTTCGCCAGTGCTGCCGGGCGAATCAATTGTCTATTCACACTGGCAGGCCAGCGGCGCTCTTCCAGCGCAGACGGCCCACGGGATGTGCCTGCTACTATCGCATCGGCGTGGCGGGCACGGTCGGCACGGCGGCCATCTGGGGAACGCTCTGCGGCACTGCCGGCGCAAGCGTCGGCACTCCCACCGGAACGCCCCAGGGCACCCCCACGCCTGATCCTTGCAACGCCGCAACTCGCGATTGCACGTCCGGCTGAAATTGGTTGTATTGCAGCGAACGCTCGTAAATCGCGAGCGCCTGAGTGCGATCGCCCGCGTCTTCCCTGAGCTTTCCGAGGGCCGCCAGCGCCCGCGGATTGTTCGGCTGCAGCGCGAGGGCTTCTTGCAAATGCACCTGCGCGATATCCGGCTTGCCAAATTCTTCATACAACCGGGCCAACTCGATGCGTGGTTCCGGCGAGGCCGGATTGCGGGCGGTCCAGCTTTGCAATACCGCGAACGCTTCGGTCGGACGCTTCTCTTCGACATACAGCACCGCCAAGCCGCGATTGCAATCGACGTGGTCGGGATTCATGTCGAGCGCCAAGCGGTAAAACTGCTCGGCCTGCTGCGAATAGCCGGTATTGTGCGTCAGATTGCCGAGGCGTTGGTAGGTGGCGCCGAGGTTGTAGTAGCTATCGGAATCGCCCGGATCGCTTTGAACCGCAAGTTGAAATTGCTCGATGGCGGCGCCGTAATTGCCTTGCTCGTAGAGATCGACGCCGGTGACATTCTGCGAGCGGGAAACCCATTCGCAGCCCGTCGTGGCAACGATCGCCAGCGCGGCCGCGAGCGAAAGGAGCGGCGGCAATCGCTGCGCCGGGCGCGGCAAGGTCGGAATCGCGTCCACGTTTTAGCCTCCAAACTCGACGTGTCGTGCTTGGCCGAAAGGCCCGGCAGCGCATTGGCTGCGCCGGCAAGGGAGAAAAGTGGCGGAAGAATAGCCGCCGCCCGGGCCCGGGGCAAGATCAGAAAACTGCGGTCGAGGAATGCTATCTCACGATGAACAGCATGCAAGCAAAGCTTCTTCCCCCCATTGGGCATCGTCGCGCCAGCGAAGGCCAGGGGCGACGGCACTCGTTCCATCGACGGATGCCAGTTCGAGGGCGACCGATCGACCTCAGATCAGCGCCGCGCGGGCGTGCCCGGCAAGCAGCAGTCAAGGGGACAGATGTCGTGGCTGGGACCGAATGTGCCGAGGGCCGGGCGCTCCGCGCCCGGGGTCATTCGCTCGACGAGCAGTTCGCGAATCATGCGGATGAAGCGCGGATGTGTGCCGACAGTTGCCGCGCGCTGCATGCTCAGGCCAAGTTCCCGGGATTTTTGTTGCGCTTCAATGTCGAGATCGTAAACCACCTCCAAATGATCCGAAATGAAGCCGACCGGGGCCACGACGACACCGCGCATTCCGCGCGCGTGGGCCGATTCGAGCCACGCGCCGATGTCGGGCTCGAGCCAGGATTGGTTCGGCGGCCCGCTCCGGCTTTGAAACACCACATCCCACTGGCTGCGGCCGATTGCCTCGGCGACCAGACGGCTCGCTTCGCGAAGTTGCGATTCGTAGGCACAGCTTTGCGCCATCGCCAGCGGAATGCTATGGGCCGTGAAAACAAGGCCGGCCAATTCTCGTCGTTCGGCCGGAATGCGTTCGAATGCCGCCGCGACACGCTCGATCATCGGCTCGATGAAACCCGGATGATTGAAGAACACGCGCAGCTTCTCGACCTGCGGAGCGCTGGCTCCGACCTCGGCTTGCGCGGCGGCGATATTTTCGCGATACTGCCGGCAACCGGAATAGGAACTGTAGGCGGAAGTGAAAAACGCGGCGGCGCGGCGAATGCCGTCGGCGGCCATTTGCCGCAATGTATCTGGCAACAGTGGCCGCCAATTGCGATTGCCGAAATAGATCGGTAGCCGCGGGCCATGCACGGCCAATTCTTGTTCCAACGCCGCGATCAACGCTCGATTCTGGGCATTGATCGGGCTGCTGCCGCCGAATTGCCGGTAATGCTCGGCGACGGCCAGCATCCGCTCGCGAGGCACATTTTTTCCTCGGAGCACGTTTTCCAAAAATGGCACGACTTCATCCGGACCCTCTGGGCCGCCAAACGAAACGACCAGCAGCGCATCGTAGGGAGGCGAGTTCATGCAAGGATCAAGCGGAGACGCGTGGGCAGCGGAAAAAGGGGAAGGGCTGAGTGGGCCGGAAGCGGCGAGGTGCCGTGTGCCACATCTTATGATGCAGGCAGTTTGCGATCTCGGCAAGCGATGAATGGCGGCCGCATGTTTCTTGCGGGTGCCATTGCCGGCTTGTCCAACAGCGTGGCCTTGCGCGCGGCGCCAAACGGCCGGGCAAAGCCAGCAGTGGCACCCGGCGGAACGCCGCTCCCCCGGCGGGTAAGGCTCGGCCGAAAAATACCTTCCGCTTTTCGAACCCCCGCCCTCTCCCGCAAGGGGGCGAGGGGTCTGTGGAGAAGTTAGTTTTCGGCCAAGCCTTAGTGCGGTTGAGGCAAGGTTAGCAGCACCACTGGCTTACCCTTCCGGCTCGAAATTGGGCGGAGCGGTCACTTTTGCACCAGCCGTGGATTTTGCCGGCAGCCCGCCAGAAATCTTTTCCTCTATTGCGCGCGATTTTGGCCGGCGTCGGCATGTGGATCGGGTTCCGTCAACGAGCCAATTGATTTTGGACAAAGAACGGCCCCTTCAACTCGTCAGGCTGCAAAGCTGACCTATTGGCATTCCGTACCACCGCCGAGAACGCCAAATCGTCGGGCCCGAATGGCACGTTATGTGCTAGCGCTCATTGGCATTCACGAGAAGCGGAGGCTGGTATGGCTGACGATTTGTTCTTGCCCGAGCAACGCGGGGAACCGAGCGGTGCGGGGGTCAGCCGTCGGCTATTTCTCTCGACTGCCGGCACCGCCGGAATCGTCGCCGCCATTGGCGCGGGCGAATTCGCGCCGTCAAAGGAAGCTTTCGCGAAGACGGCCGCGATCGAAGGCGCCATTCCCGTCACACTCCACGTCAACGGCCAGCAGCATCGCTTGCAAGTCGATCCGCGAACGACGCTCCTGGATTGCCTTCGCGAAGTTCTGCAACTGACCGGCACGAAAAAAGGCTGCGATCATGGCCAATGTGGCGCTTGCACGGTCCATGTGAATTCCCGGCGAGTCAATTCCTGCTTGAGCCTGGCCGTGATGCACGAAGGCGACCAAATCACGACCATCGAAGGCCTTGGCCAGCCGGACAACCTGCATCCCATGCAGAAGGCCTTCGTCGAATGCGATGGATACCAGTGCGGCTACTGCACGTCGGGGCAAATCATGTCGGCGGTCGCATTGCTCAAAGAGCCCTGCGGGCCCGACGATGCCGATATCAAAGAATCGATGGCGGGCAATATTTGTCGCTGCGGCGCTTATCCGAATATCGTGGCTGCCATTCAACAGGTGCGTCGGGCCAAATAGTCCGTCCAGGTCCAGTTTTTCAACGCTGATTCAGGAGCGACCACGCATGCAAGCTTTTGAATTTGTCCGTGTGAAAGACGAACCGGCGGCCATCGCCGCTGCGGCCGAATCGAAGCGGGATCAACAGGCCGTCAGCGCGCGCTTCGTGGCGGGCGGCACCACACTCATCGACCTGATGAAATTGAACGTCGAACGGCCCACGCATCTGATCGACGTCAATCGCCTATCCTTGGACAAGATCGAAGTCATGCCGGACGGCGGACTCAAGATTGGCGCGACGGCGCGAAATTCGGACTTGGCGCATCACGCCATTGTCGAGCGCGACTATACCGTTTTGTCGCAAGCCCTGCTCTCCGGCGCCTCGGCCCAATTGCGCAACATGGCGACCACGGCCGGCAACCTGCTGCAACGCACGCGCTGCGTTTATTTCCGCGACACGGTCACGCCCTGCAATAAGCGCGAGCCCGGCTCGGGTTGCTCCGCCATCAGCGGCGCCAACCGCACGCTGGCCATTTTAGGCGCGAGCGAACATTGCATCGCCACCAATCCCTCGGACATGAATGTGGCGATGACGGCGCTCGAAGCGACGATCCACGTTCACGGCCTCACAGGTCGGCGGAGCATTCCTATCGACGAATTCTTCCTGCTGCCGGGCAACACGCCGCAGCGCGAGACCGTGCTCGAGCCGGGTGATCTGGTCACGCACGTCACATTGCCGCCGCCGGTCGCCGGCGCCAAGTCGTCGTACCTGAAGCTGCGCGACCGGGCGTCGTACGAATTCGCGCTAGCCTCCGCCGCGGTGATCATCGGCGTGGCGAGCGGAAAAATCGCCCATGCGCGCGTGGCGCTGGGCGGAGTCGGCACGAAGCCCTGGCGCTCGCCGGAAGCCGAAGCGGCGCTGGTCGGCCAGCCGGCCGATGCGGCGACCTTTAAGAAAGCCGCCGACGCCGGGCTGCGCGATGCCAGGCCCCAAACTGAAAACGGCTTCAAGATCGAGTTGGCCAAGCGTTGTCTGATGCATGCGTTGAAGACGGTGACAAGCTAGGTCTCGGCCGGCTCGGACAGGACGCTCGGGATTGCCTCCAGCAAAAGCGGCATGTAGCGGCGGAGAATCGTCATGACTGCAACTTTGGGCGCACCATCGGTGATCGGCAAGCCACGACAACGGGTTGATGGTCCGCTCAAAGTCACCGGCGTTGCGAAGTATACCTCCGATTTTCATTTTGCCGGCATGCTCTATGCCGTCCCCGTCGGTGCGACGATCGCCAACGGCGAAATTAAATCGCTGAATACGGCCGCCGCGGAAAAGATGCCAGGCGTGCGAGCGATCTATCATCGCAAGAACCTCGGCAAACTATTTCGCGTGGCGCCGGGCGATCGCTTCGGCGCCGACATGGCGCACGTCGACGAAACACGTCCGCCGCTGGAGGACGACGTAATCCGCTATTACGGCCAATACGTGGCCCTTGCCGTCGCCGACACATGGGAGCAGGCAAAGGCGGCCGCCGACGCTGTCGAAGCGACCTATCGACAAGAAAAGCCGAATGTCGATCCGGATCTGAATCCCGAGAAAAAGTCCAACGCCGAGCACAAATCAGCAACGCCTCCCAAGGTCGAAAGCGAGCGCGGCGACGCCGAGCGAGGCTTCCAGGAAGCGGCGATTCAGATCGATGCCATCTACACGCTGCCTCCTGAAACGCACAATCCCATCGAGTTGCATTCCACCGTGGCAACGTGGCACGGCACGAACGTTACGATCTACGAAGCGACGCAGGGCGTTGTCAACCACCGCAATGTCCTCGCCCAAATGCTCGGCGTACAGCCGGAAAAAGTCCGCGTGATTTGCAAATTCATGGGCTCGGGCTTTGGCGGCAAGCTGTTTCCCTGGACGCATTCCGTGCTGACCGCGGCGGCCGCCAGAAATCTCGGTAAGCCGGTGAAATTGGTCGTCAGCCGGCAGATGATGTTTGAATGTGTCGGCCATCGGCCCCAAATCTGGCAGCGAATACGCATCGGCGCGACGCCCGACGGCAAGCTAACCTCGTTGCGCCAAGACTGGGTGAATCACACGTCGATGCTCGACGATTACAAGGAAAATTGCGGCGAGGCCACGCCATTCATGTATAGCGTGCCCAACCTGCGCGTCACGTCGTCGCTAGCGCGGCGCAATGTCGGCACGCCCACGTCGATGCGTGGTCCAGGCGCCGTGCCGGGGCTGTTTGCGACCGAATCGGCGATGGACGAACTGGCCGTCCGACTCAAAATCGACCCCGTTCGATTGCGCTTGCTGAACGAGCCCACGATCGACGAAGGCGAGCAGCTGCCGTTTTCCTCGCGGCATATCACCGAGTGTTACACGACCGGCGCGGACAGATTCGGCTGGGCCAGCCGCACCCCGGAAGTAGGCTCGATGAAGCGCAACGGCCTGACCTTAGGTTGGGGCATGGTCGGCTGCACCTGGATTGCCGCTCGCTTCGACGCCAAAGTCGGCCTCGAGCTGCGCGACGACGGCACGGCGCGGATTGCATCGGCCACTCAAGACATCGGCACAGGAACCTATACGGTGCTGGCGTTATTGGCCAGCAAATTTCTCGGACTGCCGGTCGAAAAGATCGAAGTCGTGCTGGGCGACACAGGCTTGCCGCCGGGGCCCTTGTCCGGCGGCTCGATGGCCACCGCGTCGCTGGTGCCCGCCACGAGCGAAGCAGCGGCCAAGCTCATCGACTCGTTGCTCTCGGTCGCTCGCAAAGTTCCTAAGTCCAAATTCGCGGCTCACAAGTCTGCGGACTTGGCGTTTACCAATGGCCGCGTTCACAAGAAGCATGAACCGGCGTCGGCCGGCGTTCCGTTCGAGGAGTTGCTCAAGCAGGGCAATCTGCACGCCGTGTCGGGCGTCGGATCGTCGGACGGAACGTTTGGCGGCAAGGAGAAACCAAAATTTTCCAGCCATTCGTACGGCGCGCATTTTGTCGAAGTCACCTGGCAGCCCGAAATCGCGCGGTTGCGTGTCAGCCGCGTCGTGACCGTGATCGACGCCGGCCGTATCATCAATCCGCTCGCCGGGCGCAATCAGATCGAAGGCGCGGTGGTCATGGGCATCGGCATGTGCCTGTTCGAAGCGACGGCCTACGATTCGCGAAACGGCGCGCCGTACAACGCCAACCTGGCGGACTACATCGTCGCCACCAACGCCGATGTGCCGAAGCTGGAAGTCCACTTTCTCGATTACCCCGATTTCCACCTTGACGAATTGGGAGCGCGTGGCATCGGAGAAATCGGCCTGGCCGGCACCGCGGCGGCCATTGCCAACGCCGTCTATCATGCCACCGGAGTGCGCGTGCGCAACCTGCCGATCAAAATCGAGGATCTGCTGAGCGCCTGACGACACCATGCAATCGCCGCCCGTCGTGGTCATCGCAAGTGAGCTTCATCGTGATCCGCAACGACCTCAAAGAAATGATTTCGCTGGCTGAGCGTCTGGAGGCCGCCGCCGAACCGGCCATCTTGGCCACGTTGTTTGCGGCCAATGGCTCGACCTATCGGCCGCTGGGGTCGATGATGATCGGCGGACCATCGTCGGCATTCCTGGCCGGGGGCGTCAGCGGCGGCTGCTTGGAGGAATTCATCGCCCGTCGCGGTCGCGCGCTCGCCCGGCAAAAATCGGCAATCATGCTCAGCTTCGCAGCCGATCCGGACGCCGATCATTCCGATGCCCCGTCCCTTGGCTGCGGGGGATCCATCGATGTCCTGATCGAGCGGTTCACAGCGGACCATCTTGCATTTCTCCGCAGATTCGCCGCTGCCTACGATGCCGATCAGGCTTCAACCGCGATATGCACGATCGACACGTCGGCGAACTCCGAGATCGCCGTGCAACGAAGTCTCTGGACCGACGGCGATGAAATGTCAGGTAATGAGGCGACGAATCTTGATCCGCAGATCAAACTGTTGCGCGAACGTGCGCTGCTAGCCAAACGCAGCATGCAGGGCACGATCGGGCCGCACCGCCGCGCTCTGGTCCACTATGTCCGTCCGATCGTGCGATTGGTGGTTCTAGGCGCCGGCAATGATGCGCGGCCAATATGCTCGCTCGGCCATTCGCTGGGCTGGCACGTATGCGTCGCCGATCGGCGGGCGCGAATGGCGACGCACGGCCGTTTTCCCGACGCCGACCAAGTCGTGGCGAGCGACTGGTGGACGGCGCTCCGCTCGATTACTTTCACACCCCAAACGGCCATCGTCTTAATGACACACAGTCTCGTGGATGATGCCGAAATTCTGCCGTTATTGGCCGAGCGACCAGCGGCCTACGTCGGCGTGCTGGGGCCAGCACATCGCCGCCGCTGGCTATTGGAACATGTCGAGGGCGCCACGACGTTGCCAGAGAAGTTTGTCAATCGCCTTCGTGGTCCGATCGGACTCGACTTGGGGGATCGCAGTCCGGGCGGGATCGCCGTGGCGATGGTTGCGGAGATCCTCGCCGAACTGAACGGTCGCACGCCGGTGCCGTTGTGCCAACCGACCGATGCGAAGCTATCGCAGAAGCACGTATTGCAGGGCGGCAGAGAGTTCCAGGGACATCGCAGCGATACACGTACCGTTGCGCATGCCCACTCCGGGCAGCAGGTATGCGACTTGGCCGCCGGCACACGGAGTGTGCCTACTACGTAGCAGGCATACTCCGTATGCCGTCGGCCACTTGAAACGCGTGCCATCATCCTGTTCAAGCGTTTCGGCCGCGAGCAAGCATGAGCGATGCGCTTGGTTCAAGCAGCAAGGTTTTAGCGGCGTCCAATTGCGAGCGAGAGCGAATCGGCATCGCCGCCGGCACACGGAGTGTGCCTACTACGTAGCAGGCATACTCCGTATGCCGTCGGCCACTTGAAACGCGTGCCATCATCTGTTCAAGCGTTTGTTCAAGCGTTTCGGCCGCGAGCAAGCATGAGCGATGCGCTTGGTTCAAGCAGCAAGGTTTTAGCGGCGTCCAATTGCGAGGGTGAGCGAATCGGCATCGCCGCCGGCACACGGAGTGTGCCTACTACGTAGCAGGCATACTCCGTATGCCGTCGGCCACTTGAAACGCGTGCCATGGTCAACGAAACTGCATGTTCCGCGTCCCCGACTTCCATCCCTGGTTTTGGCGGCGGGGGCTCGGAGAGACGTTTACTGACGGTCGTCCTGGCAGCCGGCGCGTCGCGACGCCTCGGCCAGCCGAAGCAATTGGTGATGCTGGGCGGTGAGACCTTGCTGCGGCGTCAGTGCCGACTCGCACTCGAAATTGGAATCGGACCCGTCGCGGTGATCTTAGGCTGCCGGGCAGATGCATGCGCGGCGACCATCGCCGATCTGCCTGTCGCTCGACACATCAACGTGCGTTGGGCGGAAGGCCTGGGAGCATCGATCCGCCAGGCGGCACAGGTGGCCATGGCCAGTGATGCCGCCGGATTCCTGTTGATGCACGTTGATCAATACCGACTGACCGCCACGGACTTGCATTTGCTAAGCGTCGCCTGGATCGATTCGCACTGCCTGAACGTCTGCGTAACCAAACACGG
>DATAWG010000060.1 GCA_036267355.1 Pirellulales bacterium
CATGCGTTGGGGCGTCGACGGCGCCGACGCGGTGTGCCACCTTCGCGCCCTGTGGCTCAGCGAAGATAGCCAATGGGAATCCTTCTGGCGGGACCACCCAAACTAAGGGCCAAGTTTACCCACAAACCTGACGCTCACACCGACCGGCAGCACAGCCGCGACGCGCGAAACCGCAAGCGGCGCGGGATATCGGTTGCAAGGGCGAAAACGATTGGAATGGCTGCGGCTAGGCGAAGCGGCTCAATACGGCGGCAGCCTCGGAGAGGAGTTGGGCCGATTCCGCTGCCGAACCGGCTTCCGCCACCGCTCGCACGATCGGCTCCGTGTTGCTCGGGCGGACCAGAAACCAGCGGTCGGGCCAATCGAGCCGCAGGCCATCGAGGCGGTCGGCCCGGGCGTCGGCGAAATGGCTTTCGAGCGCATCGAGCGCCGCCGCGAGCCGCTCACGCGGCAGGGGGATTTGCGTCTTGCCGATTTCGTAGCGCGGCAATTCGTCGGCCACTTCACTGATCTTCATCCCGCGCTGGGCCATCGCATCGAGCAGCAAGATCATCCCCACGAAGCTATCGCGCACCAGCCCGACCCGCGGATCGATCACGCCGCCGCTCCCCTCCCCGCCTAGCACCGCGCGGTGCGCGAGCATCGCATCGACCACGTTCGCCTCGCCCACCGCGCTGCGCACCAGCGGCATGCCGAAGCGGTCGGCTAAATCCTCCGACATCCGGCTGGTGGAACAATTGATCACGATCGGCCCGGGCCGCGACCGCAACACATGGGCGACGCATATCGCCAGCGTATATTCCTCGCCGATATAACGGCCATTCTCGTCGATCACCGCCAGCCGATCGGCATCGGGGTCTTGGCAAAAACCGACATCCGCTCCCGCTCGTGCGACGAGCGGCAAGATGCCGCGAAGGTTGTCGGCCGTCGGCTCGGGCGTGTGTGCGAATCGGCCATCGGGCTCGCCGCCGACGATCGTCGCTTGGCATGTCAATTCGTCGAACATCTTTCGGGCCAACAAACTGCCGGCGCCATGGTTCGAATCCAAAAGCACTTTGAACCGCCCCCGGCGAATCCGCTCGATATCGACCGTTTGCCGCAAGAACTCCCAATGCGGCGAGAGCGAATCGGGGCATGGCCGCAGCGAGCCGACGCGCTCGGTCGGAGCCCAAGCCGGCGGCTCGCACTTGTAGCGCTCGATGACGCGCAAGCCAGCCGCGGCCGGAATGACGCGCCCTTCGGACGAGAAGAGCTTAAGCCCATTGTATTGCGGCGGATTGTGGCTGGCGGAGATTTGGATGCCGCCGGCGGCGCGGTAATGGCGCACCAAGATACCAGTCGTCGGCGTGGCGGCAATCCCGGCGTCGATCACATCCCGGCCGACCGCCGTCAGCCCGCCAATGAGCGACGCGGCCAGCATCGGCCCGCTAGTCCGGCCATCGCGGCTAAGCACGATCGGCCCGGCCGCCAGCCCGGCAGCGAAAGCCGCCGCATAGCGCATCGCAATCTCCGGCGTCAAACTCTCGCCGACAACGCCTCGAAGACCGGACACACTGATGATCGGGGAAGGCATGGGGGAAAAGGCTGAAGGCTATAGGAGACAGGGGCACAACTGCCGGTTCCCCTTTCGCCGTTGCGGGAGAGGGGTTAGGGGTGAGGGGGAATCAGCGAAAACCCGCCCGCTACATTCGACGGCGGCGCGAAGTGCTTCCCCTCACCCCCGGCCCCTCTCCCGCGGCGGGGAGTGGGGAGAAAGCAGTATAGTGGATAGCCGATGTAAGCGTAGCTCGTCGCTGAGTGGATGGGTGCCATCCAACGATGCGTCGATGGCTGCCATGCCCACGGGGTGGCGCTTGGCAATACCACAATAGCCACCCGTGGCAATGCAAATCGCCCCGCCCTGAAAGGCCGATTCGACCAGCCCAGGCCGGAGCCGTGCGAGCGGCGTCCCCGGCCGTCGATCGTGCGTTGCCCGGCGAAGCGTCGGGCGATAGACTCTGCGGCATGTCCACCGCCACGCTTGAAAAACTCGATGCTGCCGCCGCTGCCGGCAAGATCACGGCCGACGCCGTTGCCTCGGTTCGCCGCTGGCTTGTCGAGCCGCGTTATGCTTCCTATGCCGCGGAAGTCGAGCGGCATATCGACGCCGGCATGTGGAAAGAGCTCGACGACGCGTTTTGGACCACGATCCCGTTTGGCACCGGCGGCCGGCGGGGAAAAATGTATCCGATCGGATCCAACACGATCAACGACCGCACGATCGGCGAAAGCGCCCAGGGCGTGGCCGATTATGTCGTCGAATTTGTTCGCTCCGCGCGGGGCAGCAACGCCGAGCTGCGCGCGGCGGTGGCTTACGACACGCGGCATCGCTCGCGCCACTTTGCCGAACTTTGCAGCGAGGTCATGGCCGCCGCCGGCTTTCGGATTTATTTTCTCGAAGGCTTCCGCAGCACGCCCGAGCTGTCGTTTACCGTGCGGCATTTTCACTGCGATTGCGGATTGATGATCACCGCCAGCCACAATCCGCCAAGCGACAACGCGGCGAAAGTGTATTGGTCGACCGGCGGACAAATTCTACCGCCGCACGATGCCGCGATCACGTCGCGCGTGATGTCGGTCGATGAAATCCGCCGGATGCCATTTGCCGAAGCGGTCGCGGCCGGACGGATCGAATATTGTCAGCAAGAAGCGGATGCGGAGTATATCGCCGCCGTGCGGTCGCAATCGCTGCCGGGCCCGCGCGAGTTGCGAATCGTCTATTCGCCCCTGCATGGCGTCGGCGGCTCGTCGGTGGTGCCGGTGCTCGCTGCCGATGGGTTTACCGATGTCGAAGTGTTTCAGCCGCATGCCGAGCCAAACGGCGATTTTCCGAATGTTCCCGGGTACGTCGCCAATCCTGAAAATCCGGCAATCTTCGCCGCGATCATGGCTCGCGGACAAGAAAGCGGCGCCGATTTGGCGATCGCCACCGATCCCGACGCGGATCGCGTCGGCTGCGCGGCGCCGGAAAAGGCTTCGGAAAAGGTGTCAGGAACCGATTCGCACTTGGCGGTCTCTGCCGCGTCGGCACTTGGCCCGAATCGGTTCCTGACACCTTTTCCGAAGTCCTTTCCGAAATGGCAAACGTTGAACGGCAATCAGATCGGCGCGCTGCTGACCGATTTCGTGCTCGATGCCCGCCGCCGGGCCGGCCGGCTTTCGCCCGAGCATTATGTCGTCAAAACACTCGTTACCACGGAAATGATCCGCCGCATCGCGGATTACTACGGCGTGCGAACGCTTGGCAATTTACAGGTGGGGTTCAAGTATATTGGGCAAGCAATCGACGAGGCCGGGCCGGAGCGGTTCGTGATCGGTTGCGAAGAATCGCATGGCTATCTGGTCGGCACGCATGTGCGCGATAAAGACGCGGCCGTGGCCGCGATGCTGCTGGCCGAGTTGGCGGCCCAATTGCGGGCGAAGCGGCAAACGCTGCACGAGCGGCTCGACGCGCTGTATTGGCAATTCGGCTATCATGCCGAGCAGCAGATCTCGCTGACGTTGCCCGGCTCGCAAGGGATGCGGCAAATCCAGTCGCTGATGGCCCGATTCCGTGCCGATCTGCCGCCGCCGCTCGGCGAGTTCACGATTCTGCGATCACGAGATTACCAATCGCTGACGGTTCGCTCTCCTGGCGAACGGGCCCGGCCGCTCGAAGGCCCGCGCGGTGATATGGTGATGCTCGATCTCGGCCGCGAAACACCGAGCGGACGTGTTGGCGCGGAATCGCCGATCGACAGCGGCGATTATCTGGCCATTCGGCCGTCGGGCACGGAGCCGAAGATCAAGCTCTATCTTTTCGCCTATGAGCCGCCCGAACAAATCGGCGACCTGGCGGAGACGAAAGCAGCGGTCGCCGAGCGGTTGCAATCGCTCGAAACCGCATTGACCGCTCTGGCGAAGGAAGTCTGAAGGTCGGCGGCGGTGCATTACATTTCAATCGTCACCGTCCGTTCGGCGCTTTCGGCGCGAATGCTTTCGATCCAACGGGCCTGCGAGAGGGCGACGCGAATTCGCGTCGGGATCGGTGTGCGAGCGGCGAAACTCGGAATGCCGTGCTCGATTTCGCAGATCGCCAACAGGTCGGCTTCGCCGTCGCCGTTGGAGTGTTCGGCCGGTTCCAAATAGCTCGACACGCGCACAAGCGGATAGCTGGAAAACGGTCCCGCGAGCGTCAGCGCTTCCGCCGCCCAAGGGGACAACAACGGCCGTGGGTCGAGGCAGTCGGTCCAACGCACGCCCCAATCTTCGATAAACGGCACCCGGCTGAGGCTGAGCCAAATGTAAAACAGCACGCTGTCGCACGAGCCGGTGTAGTCGAGCGTGTGGAAAACCTTGTCGGCGATGCAGGCCGTCAGCACCGCGCCGGTCGATGAACGAAAGACGTAGTTGCCGAGCGTGTCGACGGAGCAGTCGACGTCGTCGGAAAAAGGCTCTGAGGCTTTGAGGCTGCGAAGCTTGAGGTCGGAACGGCCCTCGGCCGTGGAATCAGGCGTGGCCGGCTGCGCGGGCGATTCACAAGGTGCCGTGTGAACTTGATAGCTGTAGCGGCGGTAGGCGAGGTTGTCGAATAAGGCGGCGAGGCGGTCGTTCATTGCCGCGCCTTTCAAGCGGCAATGCTCGGCGGGGATGCCGGCGCTATGGTACTGCGGTTGGCCGTCCTGGGTTTCCACGTAATGCCGCATGCGGAAGGGGATTGTCGTCGCGCCGACGCCGGCGGTGGCTTGCAATTGCACGTGCAGATGCGGCACGGGCGAACGGCCCGAGTTGCCGCAATAGCCGATCAAATCGCCCGCCTTGACGCGTTGGCCTTCCGAAACCACGAGCGAA
The DNA here is from genome assembly GCA_036267355.1 of Pirellulales bacterium. Taxonomy (NCBI): domain Bacteria; kingdom Pseudomonadati; phylum Planctomycetota; class Planctomycetia; order Pirellulales; species Pirellulales bacterium. The sequence continues at coordinate 4,870 of DATAWG010000060.1, forward strand.
TTCCGCTTCAAATGGCAGAGCTTGGCGTACGAGCCGCCATCAAGCTGAATGATCGCCAAGTTGCCCCAGTTGTGGTGGAAATTGCTTGCGCCGATCGGCCGGTCTTCGACATCGCAAACCGTGCGGGCCACGACGCCGTTGCCCGGCGATAGAACCGGTGTGTTGAAGGTCGGATTGTCTTCCAGCCGGCCGGTGAAGCCGCCGGCGTCGGTGTCGAGCACCTCGAAATCGAGCGCGTGCCGCCATGCGCCGCGATGGGTGATGCCGCCGTCGACGCCCTGCGTGATCACGCGCTGGCCCGAAAAGGGGCACGAAATCGTCGGCAGCCCCGCGTGCGGAAAGCGGGCCAGATTGAGCCGGAAGCGGCGAAAATTCTCCTCCGGCCGAAGCGACGCAGACCCGGCATGCAGATAGCCGCTCGTCGAGCGCATTCGCAGGGCATAAAGCAGCGTAAGAATAACGAAGTTGAACGGCAGCGCGAGCGGAGCAAAGCGGAGCGGGTGCTGAAAGAAGGTGATTTCCGCCACGGCAACGCCCGTGCAGGCCGCCGCGCCGAACGCCGCCAACAGCAGGCTGCTCCACGACGGCACAAAAAACACGCCGCCCAGCGCCATTCCGCAAAACAAGAAATTGAACGCGATATCCAGCGGATTGACCAGTCCCGCCGAAATTGGCATGACCGCCAGCATCGCCATCCCGGCGATGTATCCCACCACCGCGCACAGAATCGACAGCCGCGAGTAACAGAATACGGCCACGAGGATCGCCAGCCCGAGCGCCGCATGCGGCAAGAACACGATCGAGCCGAACGACCTCAAGAAGCACAACAACCAAGCCGGCAGCCCGCCCAGATCGGGCGCCAAGATCAAAAGCGGACCGGTCGCTGCCGGTGTCGAAAACGCAAACGCCAAATACACCAAGCCAAGCTGCACGATCACGAACGGCAAGCTCAGCGGCGGCAGGCCCAACTGATAATGCATGAAACTCGATAGCGCCACGGTGAACAATAGGGCCACGATCGAAGCCACGACCAGCAACAATGCGAGCGATGCAACCGGCAATTGCCGGCTCCAGCCGACGTATGCGACAGCCAGCGAAATCAACAACGAATTGAACAAATAATGGCCGTTGCGAATGAATCGCCGCTCGAAGCCAAGCCCGACCGCAGCGGCAAGCGAAATGAGCGTTCCGGCAAGTCCGATCAATCCAAGCCGCGGGGCGGCAAGCGTGCAGAGAAGAACCACGCCGCCGAGCAACGCGTTTTCGGAAAAGTAAATCGTCGCGTAGCTGGACAGCAGTGCGCCGACGGTCCATCGCCATGCGGGCTCGTCGTGAGATGGTTCGTGGAGCATAGGGGCGAGGGGCGAGGAGCGAGGGGCGAGGGACGAGGGACGAGGGACGAGGGGCGAGGGAAAGGAGCAACATTGTGTGCCACTGGCAAGCGCAGTCTGCCAGTGTGACCTGCCAGCCGACGATCAATTTTCCGTCTTCCGATCGGCGGCCGACGAATGCCCCGGCCGACGACGGGTCTGGGTTAAACAGCGCCAACCCGCGCTTCCACTGGCAGACTTCGCTTGCCAGTGGCATATGCAGTGGCATATGCAGTGGCATATGCAGTGGCACACGCAGTGGCACACGCAGTGGCACACGCAGTGGCATATGCAGTGGCATATGCAGTGGCACAGCAGTGGCATATGCAGTATCACTCACAGTGACATGCGGGCCGCCTACGGCCGGCCATTTATCGGTGCGTGACCATGTATATTTGCGGGTCGCCCGTTTAGCCTTGGGGGGAGCAATTCGAGCGCTTCGACGTGCTCCAGGTTTTCGCGTTGTCGGATCAGGTCGACCTGTCCCCCCGAGGCGACCATCACCACCGCGGGGCGATATGTGATGAACTGCATCGATTGCGTGATGTTGTAGGCACCGACCGGATGCAGCACCAACCGATCGCCCGGTTGCACGGCGGGCAGCGACACTTCGTCGCGCACCACGTCGATATTCATGCACAGCGGGCCGTAGAGCGTGGTCGGAAATTTTGCCTCGTCGCGCTGCCGCGCCGGGCGGATGTTGTATTTGTACCAGGCCGAGGTGTAGAGCAGGTTCACGCCCGCATCCAGGATTGCCGATTGTCGGCCTTCGCCGGTGCGGCGGGAATCGAGCACGGTCGTAATCAGATAGCCGGCTTCATCCACCAGCGCCCGGCCGGTTTCGAGATACAAAGTCGGCTTCGAGCGATCGGCCGGAAGATTTTCGTTCAACGTGTCGCAGATGGCTTCGGCATATTGCGTAAACGAAGGAGTGACTTCGCTGCCGGGCAGATATTGATAGTGCAACGTGCTTGCCGAGGCGAACCCACCGCCCAGGTTGAGATATTCCAGCGGCAGCGAAAACTGCTCGCGAAGCTGCCGGGCCAGATTCAACAGGGCCATGGCGGCCGTTTTGTATTGCTGCGGATCGAGAATGAAGGTGCCGATGTGGGCATGCAGGCCGACCAATCGCAAACCGTTGCTGGCGGCCAATCGCTCGAGCGTCCGCAGGGCATCGCCGTTTTCATACGAAAAGCCGAATTTTTTCCATGCCGGTTGATTGCCGGTTTCCATGGTGACGCGGATTGCCACGGGAATCTTTCGCCCCAACTCTCGGGCAACGCGTTCCAGGAGCACGATTTCCTGGGCATTGTCGATTTGAATCTTCGCACCTTCGCTGGCGGCGCGGCGAAGGATTTCGTAGCTCTTGTAGGGCCCGTTGAATATGATTTGGCTGCCGGGAATGCCATGCTTGCGGGCCTTCTCATATTCGAAATCCGACACGACCTCCGCAATCGAGCCCTCGCTATGAAACACGCCACAGATCGCACTTAAATAGTTCGTTTTATATGACCACGCGAATTGCACCTTCGGATAGCGAACGCTGAAGGCGCGATACGCATCGCGATATTTCTTCCGCAGCGACTCTTCCGAGAACACGTAGAGCGGCGAGCCATGCGCGCGCACCAGATCCTCGATGCCGACGCCGTCGATCTGGTCGAACGGCTGCTCGAGGCCCGCGGCCGCGACGTGTCCATGCTTGCTCATCAGGCCCGAGAGATTGCGGGCGATCGTGGGCGGGACGTATTTGGCTTTCATGGCGTTTTTGTGGGATGAGGATGGAAGAGGCTCACGGCGGAAATGGCTCACGCGGAGGCGGGGAGACGCACCGGAGACGACGGAGAAGACGATGGCAGTGGCGAAAATACTGCGGCGGGTGTGAGAGAAGGAGTGGTCGTATACGGGGCGGCGATTGAATTGGGAGGAGGCGCCGGCGCCGGCTCGAAATCCGTGGGGCGGAGGCGGCCGGTCATCGATAGTTCGCCGAGTTGGGCGATGTCGCCCATTAAGTCGACCGCATGGCGAATGAAAAATTTGCCGGTCGGGCAGTCGGGCAAATGCGACATCCGGCCCTGCGCCAATTGCTCGACGACTAGCGCCGGCAGATTGTGGCCGAACGTCGACGGAAAATCGACCCAGGCCGGAAACCGCGGGTTGATTTCGATCAGGTAGAACGATTCGGTGCGATCGTCGCGGATGAATTCGAGTTCCAACGGCCCGCGCCACTTCAATTCGCGAATCAGCGCGATGGCGGTGTCGTTTAGATTTTCGTCGCAGACGGTGATGCCGCCGAAACCTTTGCCGCGATCGGAGAGGATCGTTTTGCGCACGGCACAAAGGCCGCTCGCGGCCCCTTCGCCGTCGCCGACGGCCATGACGTTGAATTCGCCCCCCTCGACGCACTCTTGAACCACCGCCGGCCCGCCCCACGATGCGATGATCGACGCGAATCGGTCGATCAACGTTCGCTCGTCGTGGACCCGATAGGCGCCGTAAAACGGTCCTTTCACCATCAGCGGATAGCCGATTTCCGTCGCGGCAGCGAGCAGTCCGGATTCATCGACGACATTGATGCTCGTCGGCGTTTTGCAATTCGAGCGGCGGGCGAGCGCCGGCAATTCCGATTTGCGGCAGGCTCGCAAGGCTTCCAATCGCGGCAACAGCATGCGCACGCCGCGGGCGGCCAACTCGTTTTCAAGCTTCAGCACGCCGTGCAGTTCGGTGTCGAGCGTGGGGATGAAAATATCGATCGGTTGCTCGGCAAGCACATCCTCGAGCCGGGCCAAAAGCGCCGTCGAACCAATCGAGGGAAACGGCAAACGGTAGACGACATCGGGCCCGCCGGCGACGTAGATGCCGCTTTCCATCACGTCGTAGCACAGTCCGACGATGCGGACATTGTCGAACCGGCGGCGCAGGCTGCGGATAATGCCCGGCCCGGGTTGCGGATTCTCTCCGGCGTTCAATCCGCTGACGGCGATCGTGATCGTGCTTGAATTGGTCGAGGTCATAGCAGCCGGCATGTCGTGTTCGGGCCCAAGGATCGCAATTGGAACGGCACAATCAGAACGATGCGGAGCTGTCGATTAGGGCGTATTTGCGCAGCGTGGCCAGAAAGCGATGCACGTCGTCGCGAACGGCATCGGCGGCGACCTCATATTTCGCGGTCAGGCGATCGACGATCGATTCGCCATCGAGCCCATGCTTGAGCATGCCGACAACCTCGACGCCCGTCGGGCTGAGATTGTAGGTGATTCCGCTACGAGGGTCGAAAGCGAACCCGTTGTCGTTGATCATCAGATCCTTGAGCCGATTCGGCCGCGTTCTTTCTTTCGCGAGCATTGGTGAAAACCTTCGAGATGAGCGATTTGCACGGCCGAATTTCGACACGTCGCAAAAAGCGTTGAAATGGAGAGTAACCCAATTGCGAGCAAACCGCCGGACCTTTGGCCCGCCGAGTTGCCCACGGAGCCCGCCGCGCTAGCAAGGGAGTTCGTGAACCGTGTTCCTTGTTGGCGCTGCGGGCTCCAAATCCCCCGCATTGAAACTCATCACACTGCCGTGGCCTCGATCACGCTATAAAACGCATCGTCGAGCATCGGCGAAACCCGGGCGATCTGGAAGCCGGCATCGGCCAATAGTTGCCGATACACCGCCAGCGGCTTGAACATCGCCCGGCCAAACGTATCGTAAAAAAGGTAACGGAATTCCCAGGCGACCGTGTAATCCAAATTGCCGTCGACCAGGGCTTCATTGATCAACAGCCGGCCCTCCGGCACCAGTGCCCGCCGCGCTTTTTCGAACAGCATCCGGCAAACGTCCGGCTCCCAATCCGTGAGCACCCGGCTGAACAACACGCGATCGAACCCGCTCGGCAATTCGTCTTCCAAGAAATTCCCTTCGTGCACCGAGACGCGCTCCGCGAATCGCCGCACGGCGACCGTTTGCCGGGCCAATGCGGCCGATGCCGGCAGGTTGAAGACCGTCACGCGCAATTGCGGATCTTGATGGGCGAGCGCGCAGCCGATCGTGCCATCGCCGCCGCCGACATCCAGCAGCCTCTGCGCTCCGGACATCGCCCCCGAATGGAGAAGTGTTTTGATCGCCCCGCCGGCGGTGACGCGCATCCACGTTTCCAGATGGACGGCTGCCTCTTCGCCGGGCGGCGGCCAGCGGACGGCGTTCGGCAGCGGCATGCCGGCGAGCACGTCTGCCAGCGGCAGAATCGCCACGTTGCGCCAGTAGTTTACCAGATCGCGGAAGAAGTAGCCGCCGCGCCCATCGTCGCCGAAAAATTCCTTCGCCTCCGCCGAAAGGCCGAAAATGGCCAAGTCGTCGCCATGTTCGGCCCCCTGCTCGTCGAGCAATCCGGTCAGGGCCAAGAGGTGCAAGAATTTCCATCCACGGTGCGGATCCAAGTTGAGCCGGCGGCAGATTTCGACGGCCGTCAGCGGGCCTTCCGCTCCGAGCAACTCAGGAATCTTGAGGTCCAAGAAGCCTTCCAGCACGCGCGTTCGCGCCCCGCCCGCCAGAAGCTCGTAAAACCGATTGTCGCGATTTCGCAACGAGCCGGGCGGCGGATCGAGAATCGCCGGATTTTCTGTCGCTGTGTGCATTCCGATTTCCTCAAGACAACCTCCCCGCAGCGACCGCGGCGAGAGCAACGGCCCGACTCGCCGATTTGCACCGCGGCGAGTGTTCGACGGAAGTATAGATTCCCGCACCTTAAGGCAGGATTAAGAGATGCTGCCCGCGGAAAATTTGCCCGTTTCACCGATAGCATCCGCCGCGGGCGGCGGGCTGCGTCGACAGCGACTCCGTCGCCGGATGCGGTCCGTCGTGCCTCAAGCCATACTTTGCTTGTCCTGAACGAAGCCGCAGCGTTGTTAACCGGCGGCTAATGCCTTGCCGCTCACGTTGGTTGTCCACATGTAAGCGGCGCTAGCCGCGGGAGCGGGCCGCAACTTCACACACCGGCGATAGGTTCAACTGTTGCCGGCAGCGAGACGGCCGGCAGCGAGACGGCCGGCAGCCGGACCGTGAAGGTCGTGCCGCTGCCGGTTTGCGAACGGAACGAAATCGTGCCGCCGTGCGATTCCACGATGCTTTTGCAAATGGCCAGCCCCAAGCCATAGCCTCCTGTCTCGCGCGAACGGGCTTTATCGACACGGTAGAATCGCTCGAAAATATGAGGCCAATCCGCCTCGGGAATCCCGCAGCCCGTGTCGGCGACGGTCACCACTGCCGCGCCGGCGTTTTGCGACACGCGAACCGCCACGCTGCCTGATGCCACGTTGTAGTGAATCGCATTGGTGAGCAGATTCGTGACGACTTGCGCCAGCCGCCCGCTGTCGCCCATCACTTCCACGGGCTGCGCATCGACAGCCAGCGACACATTCTTGTGATCCGCCAGCGGCTGCACCGTCGCCGCGCTTTCTAGCACGAGCCGATCGAGCGAGACGCGGTCTTGCCGCAAACCCAGTTTGCCGGCATCGGCCCGGGCCAGCGTAAGCAAGCCCTCGGCCAGCGATTTCATGCGCCGCGACGCACGCAGGCAAGTGGCGATCGTCTCGCGCAGCTCATCGGCCGATCGCGGCTTGGCCAGCGCCAATTCGCAATGCGACAGCAGGATCGTGATTGGCGTGCGCAATTCGTGCGACGCATCGGCGACGAATTCCGCTTGCCGCTCGAACGCCATTTCGAGCCGGACAAACATCGCGTTGAGCACTTCGGCAAGCTGCCCCAACTCGCTATCGACTTCCTGCAGGTTGATCCGCCGCGAGAGATTCGAGGCCGAGATGGCCGCGGCTGTGCTGCTCATGGCAGTGATCGGTTGCAGCACGCGTCGCGACAACACCCAGCCGCCGGCCAATCCGAGCAGCACCACCGCCCCGCCCGTCATTGCGATTTGCCACGCGAAGCTGTGCAAATGGGCCAACTGCGGTGCAATGGATTGGCCGACGAGGATGCGAGTTTCGTGCGGGCCGAGCGTCGTGGCCTCGCGGAATGCGGCCCGGCTGCGCAAATGAATTTGCATGCTTTCGTCGCTGCCCGGCGCCCCGAGCGAAGCGGCATCCGGCGGCGCAAGCGGCGGCGCGGATTTCGACGCTTTCAGCACAGACCCGTGGCGAAGCCATACTGTGAAGTAGGTCGAATCATCGTTGGCCGCTGCTGCAGCGGCGGGACCCGCATGATCGGGCAACACAAGTTGGCCAAACAGTGCTTCGCGCGAGGGCACCTGCGGATCGGCCGGGGCATCCGGACGATTGAAGTCGTCGATCCGCGGGCCATCCTGATCGGGACCTGGCCGAAAGGGAGCGCCCGGCGGTGGAAAGCCGGGCGGCGGCAATGGGCGGCCTTCCGGATCCAGCGGTTCGCCGGCCCGACCAGTGCCGGCTCGATCTGCACCGCGGCCGGTCGGGGGCGCTGGTCGCCCCGTTCCTTCCAACTCGAACACCGGAAATCGCTGCAACGTTGCCGCCAAGAATCGGGCGCCCGCTTGAAGCCGGGCATCAGTTTCGCGAATGGCCGCCCGCCGCACTTGCCAATAAAGCCAAGTGCCAAAACATCCCACGACGCCAAGCAAAATCAGCGCATGCCAAGCCTGCAGTCGCCAGCGGATCGATCGAAACATTGCATGCCCTCGCCCGCCCCGTCTCTAGCCCCTCACCCTAGCGCAGCCTTCGGCCGCAACCACCCTAACCGCTCACCCTAACCGCTCACCCTCGACCACGTATCCTTGCCCGCGCCGCGTGGTGATAAAATCCTTGCCCAATTTCTTGCGAACGTTCGACACATGCACGTCGACGAGATTCGACAGCGAATCTTCATTCTCGTCAAACAGATGCTCGTAGATTTGCGTTCGCGTGACGAGCTGGCCCCGCCGCAGGGCCAACAGCTCGACCAACGCATACTCGCGGGCGGTCAGCCCGGCCGGTTGCCCGTCGCGGACGACGGTTTTCGCCGCGGTGTCGATCGTCACATCGCCGATCTCGATCTGCCGGCTTGCCTGCCCGGCACTGCGACGGATCAAGGCCCGCAGCCGGGCCATTAGCTCGCTCAACTCGAACGGTTTGACGAGATAATCGTCGGCCCCGGCATCGAGCCCGCGAACCCGATCGCCGATGGCATCCTGGGCGGTGAGGATCAGCACGGGCGTTTTTTTGGCCCGCCGTAGCGAGCCCAACACTTCCCAGCCATTCTTGCCCGGCAACATCAGATCGAGCACGAGGGCATCGTAATCCCAGGTGGTCGCCTTATACAGCCCGATCTTGCCATCGCAAGCCTCATCGACGGCATACCCCGCCTCGCGCAATGTCTGCGCGACCGCGCTCAACAGATCCGGCTCATCTTCGACAACAAGGATTCGCAT
>DATAWG010000061.1 GCA_036267355.1 Pirellulales bacterium
TGGCCGACGGCATACGGAGTATGCCTGCTACGTAGTAGGCACACTCCGTGTGCCGGCGGCGATGCCGATTCGCTCTCGCGCGCAATCGGACGCCGCTAAAACTCTGCTCCATCAATCCTCCGCTTTGCCCGTTCTTGCTCGCTCTCGAACAGCACTTGAACAGGGTGATGGCAGGCGTTTCAAGTGGCCGACGGCATACGGAGTATGCCTGCTACGTAGTAGGCACACTCCGTGTGCCGGCGGCGATGCCGATTCGCTCTCGACAGCCCCAATCGCGTTGGCGCCGGAAAAGATGGCGGGAGAGACGCCTTGTGCGCTTCGGGAACATGGGTTTCTAAAACCTTTTGCCTCTTCCAACTGGGTCGGCCGATTCGGGCGCTAGTCTTGTCGCCTGCGGTAATCGCCGCGCCGCTTCACGCTTGTTTCGCGGGTTCGTCGACTTCGGTGGGAATCGCTGCCGGCGCGGCGACGAACACGGTGCAGGGCGAATGCTCGAGCACGTGGCCCAACCAGGGGATCGGCCGCTCGTCGCGGCGCGATTCCGACCACGGCTCTGGAAAGGCCACGACGATTAAATCGTAATGGCCCTCGCGGGCCAACTGCACGATGGCCGGCCCGGGCGATCCGTTCAGCGGCAGCACGTGAGTCTCGCGGCCCAGTTTTTTGGCCCATTGTTCGTCGGGCACCAAGGCGCCGGTGCCATTGCTCGCCGCGTCGCGAACCTCGGGCGGCGGAACCGCCACCAAATCCAACGTCACCTCGGCATCGAGCATCGTCATCACGGCTTGGAACAAGTCGTGGCTGGTCGAGGTGCCGTCGTGGGCCAGCAGGACGCGGTTCACGCCCAATCCGGCCGCCCGCAATTCGGCCACCGAACGCGCCTTTTGCTCGCTCAATTTGGGAATTCGATTGCCGCCGGCCAGATCGAGATGCACTTCGCGATCCCGACTGACGATTCGCACCGTCAGCGGCACCGGCTTGCTATCGCAGACGTTGAACCAATAGAGGGCCAGCTGATCGAGCTGTTCATCCGCCGTGTTCTTGTTGGAAACGCCGACGATCAACTCCTGCACTTGCAAATCGTGCGCGGTGCGCACGACGGCATAGAGCGGATTGTTCGTGGGAATAATCAGCGGCACGACTTCCTTGCCGCTCTTTTCCGCGCGCTCGACTACGGCGGTCATCAAGCGTTGATCGTAGGTGTCGAGGTCCTGCTCGGGCGGGCCGAAGAAATGGGCCGGCCCGCTTTTGGCCGTCATCACGATCACCGAAGTCGTGGCGGGGTCCGACTCATTCAGCGCTTTTTCCAGCATGAACAGGTTCTGCGGCGAGCGGATGGCCACGAGCTTGCGGAACGGATGGCCAGTAAGGCCCAAGCCCTCGACGGTGAGGTTGGTGGTTTCGGCGCGATTGAATTGCTCGCGATGTTCGTGGTGTGCGCCCTTGCGGCCACGTTCGTAATACAATTCGCTGCTGATGAACACGAGCAAGAAGCCGATCGTGAAGCCCAAGCCCCACACCGTCGCCACGTTCTTCGTAAACAAGTTGGCGATCGCCGCCGCCAGCAACACGAGGAAAATCAGGACCAATCCGAGCGGAAACTCGACGGTGCCGATCTTGATGTTCAACGGCACCATGAAATCGCGCGGTTTGCGGTCTCGGAACCGCAACACGACCATCGCCATCGCCTTGAACACGAAGCTCCACACGACGCCGAACGCATAGGCTTCGCCGAGCACCAACAGATCGCCACGGCTGACGAGGATCGTAAACAACTGCATGACGATCACCAGGATCAACACGCGATAAGTCGTGCCGAATTTCGAATGCGGCTTCAACAGCCAATCCGGCAGCACGCCGTCTTCCGCCACGCGGTTCAACACGCCGTTGGAGCCGATGATCGCCGTGTTCACAGCTCCGGCAAGAATCAGAAACCCGATAATCACGACGAATGCCCGCAACAGCACTCGCGACCATAGCGGACCGATCACATTCATCGCCAGCCCGCCGATCAGATTGTCGGAATAGATGGGCATTCGCTGGGCGTCGGGAATCATGATCACGGCCAGGAAACTGATGCCGGCGGTGAGCACGAGGCTATAGACGAAAACGATGAACGCCGCGCGTTTGAAGTTTTTCAGCTTCGGCGATTCCACTTCCCGATACACTTGCGCGAGCGTCTCCTCGCCGCTCATCGCAAGGATCGAATGCCCGAAGGCAATCAGTATGCCGAGCATGCCGATGACGCTCAGCCAACTGCGCGCCGGCGCGGTGTGCAGCGCCACCAACTCGTGATCGACGTGTGTCAGGGCCTGCGCAACCGGCGCGGGGGCGATGGCCGGCGGACGGTTCAAGAATCCGAGCGGGCTTTGCAATTGGCCGGTGTCGGGGTCGGGGTGCGCTGAGAAGTCGGGCAACAAAGGCACTTTGTTCGTCGGGCCATGAATTGCCAGCGTCAGACCGCACCAAGCGAGAATCACCACGGCCATCACCGTCGTGGCGTACATGATCTTCAGCGCCTTGCCGCTCGACTCATGAATGCCCAGAAGGTTCTGCCGGAAGAAATAGACCGTGATGATGCACGCTAGGACCACGGAGCCCCAATCCTTAAAGGGCTTGATGTGTTGGGGAAGGATATGGAAGGCGGCTGGAAGGTAGTGATTGTCGATCTCGACGGCGAGGCCCATGATGTATTGGCCGGCCGAGACGCCGCTGATGGGGCCGGTGAGCACGTAGTCGAACATCAAGGCCGACACCGACAGCTTGGCCAGAAACCCGCCCATCGCCTCTTTCACGACCCGATAAACGCCGCCGCGCACGAAGAGCGAGCAGCTTTCGATATACACGCTGCGCACCGCGTAGCTGAACAGCATCACGGCCAGGATAAACCATGGGGCGGCGGCGCCGACCGAGGCCTCGACGATTCCGCCGATGTAGTAGGCCGTGCTGGCCAGATCGCAGAGCACCACCGCGGCCGTGCGCCAATAAGAGATGAAGCGAAACATGGCGCTGCTGACGACGATCACATGACCGTCTTCCACCATGCGCCTCAACGTCGGCTTTTGAGAAGGCACTTCGTCCAACGACGACATAAGGGGTTCCTAGGGGGACCGATCGGATTACATGCCAACCGCAAGCGCCGGGCCCATTGGCGCGGCGAGTCGGCTGGCAATCCAATCAAAGGCGGTTCAAAAACATCCTCTTCCTTCGTGGAAAAGGACGGCATCAGAGCCGAGTCCTGGCGTGGTCAACTCACTTGAGCTCCTGCTGTGCGGCCTTTCCAAGCCGGAAAGAGCCGCGATCGCGACCGCCTGTCAGAATCAATTGTCCAATATGCTAATCCAAATCGTGCATTTCGCAAGACACCTGGGATGCCGGGCAGCGGTGCGGTTCGCCGTAGGTCAGCCTTTCTAGGCTGACGAAGCGCGAGGAATGTCAGGCCGGAAAGCCTGACCTACCTGGAAAGGCACCCTACCGGGACGCCGAACTACGGGCGAATCACCCAAGATAACGGCTGAGAAGCAGCAGCGCCAGCAAGATCAGGATCGCGATGCCGACCAGATAAGGCCCGAGCTTGCGAAAAGGTCCGCCTGCTGCAGCGCGGCGTGCCGGTTTGGCCGGAGCCGGCTGGCCGGTGAACGGCACGGCGGTGTCAGCTTGCAGCGGCGGAACGGCGGCACCCCCGATCGCCACGGGCGAATGATGATTCGCCGAATAAGCTGCCGACGCAACTGCCGAATTGGCCGAAGATTGCGCCCCCGCCGGCGCCTGCGATTGAGGCCCGCGCGGATCGAGCGCGGCCATGAACTCGCCGGCCGTGCGAAACCGCGCCCTCGGATCTTTTTCCAGCGCGCGAGCGATGGCGTGGCCAAGGCCTGTGCGGGCAATCTCGGGCGGCAGCGGCGGCAGCGGAGCGCCGTCGTGCAGCATCAACACTTGCACGGCATTCGGATCGTCGAACGGAACGTGGCCCGTGACCATCTGATAAAGCGCGATTCCCAGCGAATAAAAGTCGCTCGCCGGCGTGAGCGATTCGCCGCGGCACTGCTCGGGGCTCATGTATTGCGGGGTCCCGAGCACTCCGCCGGGCGAGGTGAGCCGCGTCGTTTCCGCCAGCCCGGAGCCATCTTCCGTGCCGGCCACTTTGGCGATGCCGAAGTCGAGCACCTTGACCATGTCGGAGCCGTCGGTCGTGCGGCAAATGAAGATGTTGTGCGGCTTGAGATCGCGATGGATCACGCCGAGCGAATGCGATTCTCCCAAGGCATGGAGCGTTTGCCGGGCGATGCCGGCCGCACGCTCGGGCGGCAGCCGGCCCTCGCGCTCGACGAGTTGCCGCAGCTCCTCGCCGGCAAGGAACTCCATCACGATATAGAAATCGCCGCCGGGAATTTCATCGAGATCGAGAATTCGCACGGCATGCGGGCTTTTCAGCATCCCGGTGAGCTTCGCCTCGCGCTTCAGCCGATGGCGGAGCGATTCGTTCGAGCGCGTCCAGGGGAGGAGAACCTTGACGGCGACGGTCTGGCCGGTTTGCAAATCTTCGGCGGCGTAGACGATTCCAAACGAGCCGCGTCCCACTTCGCCTTGAACGCGGTATCGATCTTGAAAAATAACGCCGGTTTGCAGCATCGCCTATTTCCCCTTTTCTTCATTTCTACCCCAACCACCGCCACCGGTCGAGGCCGTTGACGGCAGCGATTGAACACTTCTAAAATTGGGGCGTCGCCAGTTTTCATCTCTCGCCGCTCGAATATTGTGCCAAGCTAAAGTTCGACCCAAAAAAGAGTCTGAGCTTTTTCGATCCACGGGAGACGCCGACCTATGGCATCCCGGATACATCGACGCTCGCATTGCGTTTGGGCGGCTGGTGTTCGCAAAGACGGGGATTCCGACTGCCGCATTGAGCGAACGCTTTGCGGCAGGTGAGTCAGTCGAGCATCTCGCCGAGGACTACGGGTGCAAAAGGGACGATGTCGAAGAAGCCATCAGGTGCGAGCGGATTGCCTTCGACGCCGCCGCCTGAATCTGTCGTGTTCTTCACCGACAGATGTTTAGGCGCATTCGACGTTCCGGTCGCGCTTCGCAACGCCGGCTTGATTGTCGAAATTCACAAAGATCATTTCAATTCCGACTCGAAGATCATATTTGGCTAAGCGAAGTGGGCCGCCGAGGATGGGCAATCTTGACGAAAGACAGGCGTTTTCGCAGTCGTCAGTTCGAGGTCGCGGCGTTGATGCGCTCGAACACTTGACATCTCGGCGGCGGGCTCTGAAAATCGAGGCTGCGCGGTTGCGAAGCCTCGGCCGCTGCTTCCTGTCTGTTCATCGCCGCCACGAGATCATGCATGGCCACCGCTCCCGCAAAGCGATTTGCCGCGCAGGTGGCCCGGCGACTACGCCAAGCGTATCCCGACGCCCATTGCGCGTTGGATTTCACCAGCCCGCTCCAGTTGCTCGTGGCGACGATTCTGTCGGCGCAATGCACCGACAAGCGCGTGAACATGGTCACGCCCGAGCTGTTCGAAAAGTATCCGACTGCCGCCGATCTTGCGGCTGCCTCGGTGGCGGCGATCGAGCGGATCATCCAAAGCACCGGATTCTTTCGCAATAAAGCCAAGAACATCCAAGCATGCTGCCGAAAATTGGTCGAAGAACACGGCGGCGAAGTGCCGCAGTCGCTCGATGCTTTGGTGACGCTGCCGGGCGTCGGGCGGAAGACGGCCAATGTCGTGCTCGGAACCGCGTTTGGAATCGCCTCGGGCGTGGTGGTCGATACGCATGTCTCCCGGCTCACGCAGCGGCTCGGGCTGACGGCGGCGAAAGACCCGGTGAAGATCGAAGCCGATTTGATGGCCGAGTTGCCGAAGCGCGAGTGGATCGATTTTAGCCATGAGCTGATTCATCATGGCCGGCAGATTTGCATCGCGCGCCGGCCGAAATGCAATGCATGTCCGCTCGACTCGCTTTGTCCGAAGATTGGCGTCGAAGCGAGCCCGCTGGCGGGAGGCAAGAAGCAAACGTCTCGTACCACCCGATCCCGATCGCAGCCTGTGCCGACATGATTCTTTCCGGTAGCGAAATTCGCCGCCTGTTGGGAGCCGACATCGTGATCGATCCGTTCGATCCGGCCCGGCTCAATCCCAACAGCTACAATCTGACGCTGCACCACGAGCTGATGACGTATGAGGAGGTGGTGCTCGACATGCGGAAGGCAAACCGTGTGCGGCGGATTGAAATTCCGCCGGAAGGATTGGTGCTCAGCCCCAACCAGCTTTATCTCGGTCGAACTGCCGAACGCACGGAAACGCACAACTTCGTGCCGATGATCGAAGGGCGATCTTCGGTCGGGCGGCTGGGGCTGTTCGTGCACGTGACGGCGGGGTTTGGCGACGTCGGTTTTTGCGGCTATTGGACGCTCGAAATGTTTGCCGTGCAGCCGGTGCGGATCTATGCGGGGGTGCCGATCTGCCAGATTTTCTACCATCAAATCTGCGGCGAAATCACCGAATACGCCAGCGACAAATATCAGCACAACCGCGACATTCAGCCGAGCCTGTTGTTCAAAGAATTGAGCCCCGACGCGGCCAAGAGCCCTCAACTGCGGCTCGACTTCGGCATGGAGCGCTCGCACTGAGCCGCGAACGAAGCATTTTGTCACGCGAGCCGCGGGGATAGCGGAGGGAGATGCGGAGGGAGCTATAGAAAAGAATAGTTTTCGGTCCATTCTTGTAGTCCCAGCGGGCCGGGGTTTTGCGTCTACCTGTCCTGCTCCCGTTATTCTCTCCGTGTCCTCCGCGACGCCGCGTGAGCTTTTCGTTTTTCCGTGCGCTTTCGGCACTGATCTGGACTCGCGTTTTCTAAATGATATGATGACAAGAAGTTAAGAGGGAGCGGCGCGCGCCGCTTGCGTGGATTTACAGCAAATTTTATTGGAGTAGCCTATGGCGCAGAAAGAGAAAGAAGAAGCGTTGGAGGTCGATGGCGTAGTGCAACAGGCGTTGGCGAACACGCGATTTCGTGTGCAGATCGAAGGTGGCCACACCGTGACGGCGCATGTCGCCGGCCGCATGCGAAAGAATTTCATCCGCATCGTTCCAGGGGATCGAGTGAAAGTGGAGCTTTCTCCCTATGATCTCACCAAGGGGCGAATCACGTTCCGCGAGCGATAAGACGCGGCGGCGGGTGCTGGTCGCGAACGGGGCAAAGTGTCTTGCCGATGCCGGGCTCGGATGCCCTGTCGGCACAACACGTTTCTTCCACGGCATTCTTGCCGCATCGATCCCTGCGCGCCAGTGCAGCCCGCGTTCGGGCCCCGTTGTTTTCTTCGCGCCATCGAGCGAAGTTGCAACGAGAATGACCGTCTTTTGAATAGAAACCGCAAATTTTTTTGCGGAACCCCGCAAAGCGAGCGGTACTTTTTGCACGTCGCGGGGTTAAAATCATTCATACATGGCGGACTCTCTTGAGAAGAGGCGGTCCGAAAAGCCTAAGTCCTTTTGGCCAGAAGGTCTTTTGGCGGCGATATGTTCGTGTGCATCTTATGATAGGCAACGAGGGACTGCGGGCATCGGCCGCCGCGAGCGATCGCGGAAGGAGCGCCAAAGGGCGCGTTCGCAATTGCGATCGGCAGTTCTCTCGACGGACCATTTTGTCCTGAATTTTGGCTCAGCGATTTGGCTCAGCGATTTTGCTCTGCGACGCATTAGCGTCCATTCAGGCAGAAAAATACAGGTGTTTAGTGTCAATTTCGCCAGCGACGGCTCATGTCGCCCAGTCTGCGCACGTACGATCTCGATCGCTGCGGGCCGGCAAGAGCGTGTTGCTGTTGCTTGTTTGCGGACTGCTTTTCGCCGGAGGAAGTTTTGTCGGCGGATTGCTCCTCGGCCAGCATGAATCGGCCCTTCCCCAGCATGGCAAACCGCTCAGCTTCTACAAGGGTAACTCGGAAGAGCGCGTCGTTCCCGAGCCGGCTCAAACTCTCAAGGGGGCGATTCCCGGCGAGTTCGAGCATCAGGCGGCGATCATGATCGGCGCCAATGAGATGCTCGCCTACCATCCGCGGACCTTCATCCAAATGGTGGCGGCGCTGTATAAGAAAACCAAGGTGATGGGGCTGATTTGGAGCGAAGAGCAGCGAACCGACGCGATAGCCCTGCTCAAGGCAAATAAGCTTCCGGCGGACGCAGTTGATTTCTACGTCTGGCCGTCGAGATCGATGTGGGTGCGGGATTACGGGCCGTTCTTCGTCATGGAAAGCAAAACCGGCCCGGCGCATATCGTCGACTATGCCTATATCCAGCCCAATCGCGACTATGGTGCGCTGTTCAGCGCCACCTTCGCCGGCACGTTCGGCTATCAATTCAGCCGTGCCGAACTTTCGTTCGAAGGGGGCAACATGCTGACCAACGGCGATGGCCTTTGTGTCACGACCAATGTTCTATTCGAACAGAACTTGCCGCGCGGCTACGACGAAAAGCAAATCGGCGACATCCTCGGACACGATTTCCAGTTTACTCGCTGGGCGCATTTGAAACCGCTCGACGGCGAGCCGACCCACCACGCCGATATGTTCTGCACGATTTGTGGAACGAACCAAGCCGTCATCGGCAGCTACAATCCGGACGAGGATCCCGCGAATGCGGCCGTTCTCGACGATAATGCCGCCACGCTCGCTAAGAACGCGACCAGCAAAGGCCCCATGCAAGTCGCGCGGATCCCGATGCCGGATCATCGCGACGGCAACTGGCGCACCTACACCAACGTGATCTACGCCAACGGCACGATCCTGGTGCCGCAATACGGCGGCGGCGATGTCGACCGCGACAAAGCGGCGCTCGCCGTTTACCGCAAGCTCTTGCCGACCTGGGATGTCGTGGCCATCGATTGCTCGACGTTGGCCGACAAGCGCGGCGCGCTGCACTGCATCTCGTTCAACATCCCCTGGCTCCCCGAAGCGGCGCAGTAAGGCTCAACGACTGTCGAGGTGTGGCCGTGTGCCACTGGCCAGCGAAGTCGGCCAGTGTGAGCGCCGCTGGACTCGGCGATACCCTCCTGCACGTTGCCGTTTGGCGAGTATTCTCGCGTCAGACGCCTCCGATCCGGAACGTCAACTCGCCGGCCGGCACTGGCCGACTGCGCTGGCCAGTGCCACACCAACGAACAAGCGCCAAGCCATTCGACGATTGGCGAGGTGTCGGCCGTGTGCCACTGGCCAGCGAAGTCGGCCAGTGTGAGCGCCGCTGGACTCGGCGATACCCTCCTGCACGTTGCCGTTTGGCGAGCGTTGCGCGATTGCTATCGGCCGGCTTCTTGGCGCATGCCAGCGGCCGCGGCCGGCTCTTCATTGAATTCCTGCCGCACGGCGAGAAACTCCGGCTCGCATTGCAGGAAGGCCGCGACCACATCGGGGTCGAAATGGCTGCCCGATTCGCCCGTGATAATCGTGCGGGCATGGTCGGCGCCGAAGGCATCTTTGTAGACGCGCTTGCTGGTCAGGGCGTCATAAACGTCGGCCAGCGCGACGATGCGGCCGCAGAGCGGAACGTCCTCGCCGCGCAACCCCTTGGGATAGCCGGTGCCGTCGTAGCGTTCGTGGTGGGTGGCGGCGATGTCGCGGGCCATTTGCAGAAAAGTCGCCCCGGGATATTCGTGCAGCGCGGCGTCCAACGTGTCGGCGCCGATCGTGGCGTGCGACTTCATCACTTCGAATTCTTCGGCTGTCAGCCGGGCCGGCTTCAGTAGCACGCTATCGGGGATGCCGACCTTGCCGATGTCGTGCAGCGGGCTGGTGAGGTAGATCAACTCGATGTATTTGTCGTCGATCAGCTCAAAGAATTTCGGTTGCCGGGCCAACTGCTCGGCCAGAGCGCGCGAATAACGGCGCACGCGCTCCAGGTGCGCGCCGGTTTCCGGATCGCGCGATTCGGCTAACTTGGCCAACGCGAAGATGGCCACGTCGCGCGTTTGCAATGCCAACACCCGCTCGCCGGCCCGCACCCGCACCAACAGCTCAGCCGGGTTGAACGGCTTGGAGATGAAATCGTCGGCGCCGGCCGACATGCCTTCGACCACCTTTTGCCGGCTATCGTGGCTGGTCAGCAAGATGATGTAGACGTAGCCCGATAGGTCGCGTTTGCGAATTCGCGTGCACAATTCCAAGCCATCGAGATTGGGCATTCCCCAATCGGAAATCACCATTTGGCAATTCCGGCGGCGAAGCACTTCGAGCGCTTCGATGCCGTCGTGGGCGACTTCGATCTCGTAGCCGGCCGATCGTAGCGCGTTGCCGAGCAACGCAAGCGCGATGGGATCGTCGTCGACCGTCAGGATTCGCATGGCGTCGCTTTGCGTGCGGTAAAAAACGTGGGTTGCCGGCTGTGGGTGCCGTCTTGAATCATTCGTGTAATTCGGTCAATTGCGCGGGGAGAGCGTCAACCAGGCGCCGAAGTTCGGCGGTCAACCGCTGGCAAGCGGAAGGAATGGCGGCGGACGAAGCGCTGCGGGCCAACTGCTCCAATTCGGCGGCGGCTTCCCAAAGGGGAAATGCCGAAACGTCGCCCGCCGTCCCCTTCAGGGCATGCGCCGCCCGGCTCAGCGCTTCCATGTCGCCGGCTGCCACCGCGTCGTCGATCTTTTGTTTCTGCCGCGGCAGCCCATCGCCAAACATCTGCAGCACCCGCCGGCATAATTCCAGGTCGCCAAGGCAGCGTTCGAGCAGCGCGTCGATTTGAATCGGAGCTGCGGGATTTGCATCGGGCGCGCCGCAGGTTTTCGTCCGGCGGCTCGGCGCATGCGAATCGTCGTCGGGCAAACCGCTCGGCCATTCGCCGACTTCCGGCGCAGCCGCGGCCGGCGATCCCTCCTCTCGTCGAGCAGCGTCCAGTAATTCTTCGATCGTTTCGATCAAATGCAGCGTGTCGATCGGCTTGGCGACATAACC
Source organism: Pirellulales bacterium (assembly GCA_036267355.1). Lineage (NCBI taxonomy): Bacteria > Pseudomonadati > Planctomycetota > Planctomycetia > Pirellulales > Pirellulales bacterium. The sequence continues at coordinate 10,942 of DATAWG010000061.1, forward strand.
ATCCATCCCCGCGTTCAGGCATCGCTCGCGATCTCCGTTGATCGCGTTGGCGGTTAGCGCAACGATCGGCAGCCGAGCGGCGGAGGCCGACTGCTCCCCGCGGCGGATGGTCCGCGTGGCCTCGAAGCCATCCATTCCCGGCATTTGGCAATCCATCAACACCAGGTCGTAGCGTGCGTCCCGCACGGCTTCGACGGCCGCTTCACCGTTGTTGACGATCCGGCATTCGTAGCCGAACTGGGAAAGGATCGACGACGCGACGAGTTGATTTACTTCGTTGTCTTCGGCCAGCAAGATTCGCCGTCCCGTTCCGCGGCGCTGCGTAGCCGGCTTCAAAGCCGGCGCTTGGTCGGCGAGGCGTCGTCGTCGAGTGGCGGCTGAAACGGCGTCGATGATCGTGTCGAACAATCGCGATTGCCGCACTGGTTTGGGTAAGCAATCGGCCAGCCCCAGTTCGTCCATTCGTTGCGCCGAGAGAAGTTGGCCGGTCGAAGTGAGCATTAGCAGGGTGGTGCCGCGGATGGTCGGGCGGGCCTTGATTTCCCGCACCAATTGCAGGCCGTCCATTCCCGGCATTTGCATGTCGAGGATCGCCAGGCGATAGGGGTTTCCCCGCGCGGCAGCCGTTTCCAATTGCTCGATGGCCTCGGCGCCGCCGCCGACGGCCGTGTGCCGGAATCGCCAGCCATGAAGCTGGGCGGCAAGAATCTCGCGATTGGTGGCGTTGTCGTCGACGATCAGCACCCGCATGTCTGCCAGGTCGGCGGGGGGCACGCGCTTCGGGTTCGTGCCGGCTTGCTTCTTCAGCGCGATTTCGAAATGGAAGGTCGATCCGCGACATTCTTGGCTCTCGAATTCGATCGTGCCGCCCTGCAATTCGACCAGTTTCTTCGACAGCACCAAGCCGAGCCCCGTCCCGCCATACTTGCGCGTCGTCGAGGGGTCGACTTGCGAAAATGATTTGAACAGCCGATCTTGGCCGTCGGCGGGAATTCCGATTCCGGTGTCGCGCACCGCAAACCGGAGCTTCACGCCGGCCTCGGATTCGCCCAGCAGCCGCACGTCGATCACCACCTCGCCGCTTTCGGTGAACTTGAGCGCGTTGCCGGTGAGGTTCACGAGCACTTGCCGCAGCCGATCCGGATCGCCCCGAACATGCGCCGGCACGTCGGGATGGATCGACGTGATCAATTCGATCTTCTTCTCATGTGCCCGTGGGGCAAACATCTCCGACATATCTTCGACCAGCGCATACAGGTCGAAATCGATTTCGTCCAGCTCGAGCTTGCCCGCCTCGATCTTGGAGAAATCGAGGATATCGCTGATCAGGCTCAGCAGCGTCTCGGCCGAGGTGTGGGCGACTCGGGCGTAGCGGCGTTGCTGCGCGTCGAGCGGCGTGGCGGAGAGGAGTTCGAGCATCCCGACCACGCCGTTGAGCGGCGTGCGAATTTCATGGCTCATGTTCGCGAGAAATTCGCTTTTCGCACGGCTGGCCGCCTCGGCCGCTTCTTTTTGCCGGTGCAGCTCCGCCGAGTGCCGCCGTTGGGTGATGTCTTCGATCGAACCTTCCACCGACTCGAATTCGCCGTTGCCGTTGCAAACGGCCCGAGCATTGATCGAGATCCAAATCGGCGTGCCGTCGCCGCGCGCGGCCGGCATCTCATATCCGGCAACCGTGCCATCGCGCTGCAATGTTCGGACAAACTCCGGCTGGCTTTGTGGACCGATGTCGAATTGCCGGATGACGGCCGTCGGCGACGCGATCATTTGCTCGGGCGATTTGTAGCCGAACATTCGCGCCATCGCCGGATTGGCATCGTGGAGCTTGCCGTTGAGCGTGGCGACAAAAATGCCTTCGATCGCGTTCTCGAAAATGCTGCGGTATTTTCCTTCGGCGCGCCGGGCCGTCTCGACCAGTTGCCGATGCGTTTCGATCTGCCCGCGCAGAATCCGCGTCTGGGCCCGCATCAGCAGGCGGATATCGAGCAGCCCCCAGCGGCCGGGAGAGAATTCGATCACCACGGGGTCGTAGATTTGCGATTCGTCACGCACCAGCGCCAGACTGGCGGCATCGTGTACGCGGGTGTTGGCCGGCAGCAGCAAGAAATCCTGGGAGTCGATTCGCTCGAGAAATTCGCTTAGCGGCCGACGAAAATAAACGTCTTGCCAGAATGGCCGCGCGATCTGCTCCATATATCGCAGTCGCGGCACGACGCCCAGCAGCGCGGAGGCGTCTTGCACGATCACGCCCGGCAACGCGGGATCCTGCTCGAAGCGGGCTTGCAAGATATGCGTCAGCGTGTCGCCAGGCATGCTCACCATGCTGACCGGCAACTCCGATAGCCGGCAGGTGGAATCGAGTTTATCGGGCAGAGGTGCGAGCATGGTAACAACAGGCCGGTGCGAGGAAAATCAACGCTCGGGTTCCGCGGCGACCCCCAAGCCGAATCTGCCGAGAGCGATGGCGCGGCCCTTCTTGAAGGTAGCTTATTGCCCGGCAATTGCCGCACCGAGCCGCCACCCGAAGCGGCGAAACGTACGATCTGCCACCTTGTACCGCCCGCAAATTCGCGGCTCGCTGGGCAATCTTCGCTGTATCCGTTACGATCCGTGCAACCATCACCCATTTTCGGTTGCACGCAAACGGTCCTCACCGGTCGTGAAAGAATGGGGGACGGGCACCTCAGGGAAACCCGTCTTTTTCGGTGTTTTTTTCGACCGGGTTCGGAGCCAGTCCCCATTCGTTCATGCGCTCTCACCACTGGCCGCCGCCATGCTTCCCGCTGGATTTTCGTTCCAACTGCAACACGTCGATGCGAGTTCGCAGGCGCGGCGATCCGTCTTCGGCACGCCGAATGGTGCGGTGCAATTGCCGGCGTTCATGCCCGTCGGCACCCAAGCTACGGTGAAAGGGCTCGAAATCGATCAAATTCGCGCGACCGGCGCCGAGATGATCCTCTCGAACACTTACCACCTTGCCCTTCGCCCCGGCGAACGGGTGGTCGAAGAACTTGGTGGGCTGCACCAGTTTATGGGCTGGGCCGGCCCGATCCTAACCGACAGCGGCGGATTCCAGCTATTCAGCCTGGCTGCGATCGTGAAGATCGCGGAAGAAGGCGCCGCTTTCCGCTCGCATCTCGATGGCGATCTGGTGCAACTTTCGCCGGAACGGGCGGTGGCAATTCAAGAATCGCTCGGTTCCGACGTGGCGATGGTGCTCGACCACGTCGTCGCCTTGCCGAGCCATCGCGACCGGGTGCGCGATGCCATGCAGCGCACCGTGCGGTGGGCGGCCCGTTCGCAATCCGCCCATCGCCGAGAGGACCAGGCTCAATTTGCGATCGTGCAAGGCGGGCTCGATCCCGAGCTACGGCTCGAATGCACCGAACGGTTGCGGGAAATGGATTTTGCCGGTTATGCCGTCGGTGGCTTGAGCGTCGGCGAAACACCCGCAGAAATGTACCGCGTCCTCGACGCGACGGTCGCCGCATTGCCGGCCGATCGGCCGCGATATCTAATGGGCGTCGGCCGGCCGCAAGATTTGCTGGCCGCAATCGGTCGCGGCATCGATTTATTCGATTGCGTGCTCCCCACGCGAAATGGCCGCAACGCAATGGCCTATACCGGCCGCGGCACGATCCGGTTGCGAAACCGGCAATACGCCCTTGATCCGCGTCCGCTTGAGGAAAATTGCCCATGCCCGGCCTGCCGCCGCAGCCGCGGTTATCTGCGGCATCTGTTCATGGTCCATGAAATGCTCGGCCCGATTCTGTTGACGGCCCACAATCTGACCTTCTACCAGCGGCTCTTGGCGGGGGCCCGCGAAGCGATCGCCAACGACCGTTTTAGCGCTTTCGCCGCCGAAAAAATCAACGCCTGGAGCGCCCCGCCGCCCGCCGACGA
>DATAWG010000062.1 GCA_036267355.1 Pirellulales bacterium
TAGCGGCGCTGTCGTTTACCCTGCCGCTCCTCTTCCGCCTGCCACTCTGGAACACATCTCCGCGCTACCGCTCCACCCACAGGCCAGCTAAAATCAGGCAATCAATCTCCGGAAAGCGACAAAACATCGTGAACGCTTACCGTTTTAGAAACGCGCCGACGGCCCCCTTCTCGGTCTGCCCTTCCGCAAGAAGCACAAACTTCACGCCATCGCCTCCAGCGTTCGCGAGCGGAAGAGTTCTCCAAGCAGATAATCCTGCAGCCAGTGGGCCAACACTTCAGGCGATACGTTCTTGATCTGCGTCTCCGAGTTGTTTGCCTCGACGACGGTTACCGTCGGATTGAAGCGGGTCAATGCATCCAGAAACGCAGCGGAATGCGTTGTAAAAACCACCTGGGTCCGCCGCGCCGCCTCGGCGGCAAACTCGGCAATAAAAGTCATCATCCGTGGGTGCAGGCCGGTTTCCGGTTCGTCGATGGCGATCAACGGCGGCGGATTTGGATTGGCTAGAATCGCCAGCAGATACAGATATCGCAGCGTGCCGTCCGACAAATCCGACGCGGGAACAGGATTGTCCAAACTCTTCCAACGGACCTTGAATTGAATCCGCTGATCGGCCGCGTTCGGGGAAAAAACCAGCTTCACGAACTCGTCGCCGAACGCCGCGAACATGGCATCGTTGATATCGCTTTCAAATGTCGAGTTGTCCGAGTAAAGCGTGTGTAGGACGGAAACGAGATTTGAACCGTCTGCGCTCACGATCGGCTCCCTACGCGATATTTCTGCTCGGCGAACCGCTGCGCGTGAGTCGGTTCGAAATTCTTGGTAGGTCGCCAATCTTGAAAAAAATCGTTCGAGTTCGCGTAAGTCCTGCAAACCTGTCATCGGGTGAACGGCCGCGGAAAGAAGAGTCTCCTCCCGATCAAGCTCGCTTAACGCAAGAGCGCGTACCTCCCGCCCTGTTCCATCCTTCAAAGATGCACTGCCCGGGTATCGTTCGATGAGTTGGATACCCAAACCACCAGTCGTCCGTTCAAGAAATTCCGGGGCAACAAAATAGTTGCTCGGATAATCCTCCCTCGTGATTCCGAACGTGTAGGTGTATCTAACTTCCTCCTCGCCACTGGGAGTAGCTTTTCCGACGGTGGTTACGTTAAACCCAATGAACCGCTCTGTCCCGCCCCACGCTAGAGATGCTAGCCCTCCCTGCCGCACAATGTTGTCCCCAGGGTTGCCAGACGCGGCAGAGCTCAGCAATTGGATCGCCCTAATCAAGTTCGATTTGCCGCCCGCGTTCGGGCCGATCAAAACGTTCAGGTCGCCCGGCTCCCAGGCCACATTACGCAGCGAACGGAAGTTCTCGATGTGGAGTTTCAAGAGCTTCATAACCATCACTCTACACCAGCAGCGGAACGCAATCTCTCGTCTTGAAACTACGGCCTACCCACAATTCCCTTGCTAGCGCTGCGGGCTCCCACGCGCTACACATCATCCTGCTCTTCCTCCGCCCTCTCCACGGCTCCGCGTGAGATGCTTCGTAATCTCACTTCGCAAACTTCGGAATCTCCGGCGTCGGGATATCCGCCACCAGCCGGGCGATGACGCTTTCGGAGTTCATCCCCTCGGCTTGCGCTTGAAAATTCGTGCTGATGCGATGCCGCAATACCGGGACGGCGATTTTTTGGACATCCGCCACGGCCACGGAAAATCTTCCCTCCATCGCCGCGAGGGCTTTGCCGCCTTGAATCAAAAACTGACCGGCCCGCGGACCGGCGCCCCAATCCACCAGCTCGCGAACATAGGCCGGCGATGAAGCGTCTTTCGGCCGCGTCGCCCGCACCAATTTCGCCACGTATTTCACGATATACTCGCTCACCGCCACCGAGCCCACCAGTTTCTGCAAATTCACGATCGCCCGGCCGGAAAGCACCTTGCGAACCTCGGGCTTTTCGTTGCGCGTCGTGGCGCTGAGAATCTGCTCCTCTTCGGCGGCGGTCGGATAATCGACTTTGATATTGAACATGAACCGGTCCAACTGCGCTTCCGGCAGCGGATAGGTGCCTTCCTGCTCGATCGGGTTTTGCGTGGCGATGGTGAAGAACGGCTCCGGCAACGTGTACGTCGTCTGGCCGACCGATACCTCGCGCTCTTGCATCGCTTGCAGCAAGGCGGCTTGCGTTTTCGGCGGGGTGCGATTGATTTCGTCGGCCAGCAAGATGTTGGTGAAAATCGGGCCTTCGACAAAGCGGAAATGCCGCCGCCCCGATTCGTCTTCTTCCAACACATTGGTGCCCGTGATGTCGGAGGGCATCAGGTCGGGCGTGAATTGAATGCGCTTGAAGCCAATGTCGAGAATGCGAGCCAGCGTGCTCACCATGAGCGTCTTGGCCAGCCCCGGCACCCCTTCCAACAGGCAATGGCCGCGGGTGAAAATGGCGGCGAAAAGCTGCTCGATCACGTCGCTTTGGCCGACGATGATCTTCTGCAATTCATCCTGCATCAATTGCCGGTGCTGGCTGAACTCCTGCAGGAAGTCTCCGAGACTACGGGGCTTAGTGGCCAACGCGAATCCTTGCGTGAAAGGAATGAATCGGGCAAACAGGCGCCAAACGAGCCCGAAGCGTTACGCTCGGCCGAAAAATAACTCTCCGCAGCCTCCGCTCCCCTTGCGGGAGAGGGCAGGCCGAGGGGTTCAAAAAACGAAAGGTATTTTTCGGCCGGGCCTTAGCCAGGCTGCGCCACGCGGCGCTTCATTCTCGCTAAACGCTTCGGGCTGGTCGGTACGGCGGCAAATCGCTGCTTACGTCGTACGGCGCTAAATAAACCTACCCTTCATCTTATAGCTTCTCCCCGCCGATGAGCAATGCGCCGCGTGTCACGTTGCCAGCCTAAGTGCAACTGCCTAAAATCTTTGTGGCGAACGCGAAACGACTCCCGCGCCGATGGCGGCTGGCCGGGCGGCGCCTTTGTCTTTTTCCAGATCTACCAATTGGCTCACGGAGAGCCCTCTTCATGCTGCGATTCAATCCGTCTTGGCCGCGATCCATTTCAAAGCTGATTTGTCCACTGCTTGTGGTCGCCATTGCGGTTGCGCCGCGAACGGCTCTTGCCGCTGGGGAAAACCCGTTGCCAGGGGCCCAGCAATCCGACGTCGATGCTCAGCAGGTCCGCCAGGCGATCCAAAAGGGCGTCGACTACCTCGAGCGCAAGGAAGACCTCGATAAGGATTTTGGCCATTGGCCCGATTATCCGCATTATATCGGCAGCACTACCTGTCTCTGCGCGATGGCCCTGCTCTACGCGGGAGTGCCGGCCAGCGATCCGCACGTCGCCAAGGCGGTTAGCTACCTGCGCACGCTCAATGCCGACAAGCTCGGCAAGACCTACACCGTTTCATTGCAAACGATGGTCTTCTGCCTTGCCGAGCCGAATCGCGATCTTCTGCTCATTCAACGGAACGTCAAATGGCTGGAAGAAACCCAAATCACCGACCGTGGCAATTCACACCGCGGCGGTTGGTCGTATCCCGGCTTGGGCAACGGCGACAATTCCAATAGCCAGTTTGCACTGCTGGCTCTCTACGAAGCCGAGCGCGTCGGTGTGCCCGTGAAAGATCAAACGTGGCGATTGGCGCTCGATTATTGGAAAGCGGCGCAGAATTTCGACGGATCTTTCGGCTACTACAATCTGACGAACAAGGGCGAAATCGGCACCGGCAGCATGACCTGTGCGGGGATCGCCTCGCTGGTGATCGCCTCCGGTCGCGTGGGCGCCGGCGAAGCCCAGGCCGACGGCGACCAAATCCATTGTTGCGGCAATCAGGAGGCCGACGATTCGGCTGAGCGCGTCGAACGGGCATTGCAATGGCTCGGCAAAGAATTCACCGTGCAGAACAACCCGCGCGGCCAGCAATCGTTGTGGCACTTCTATTTTCTCTACGGCGTCGAACGCATTGGCCGGCTTACGGCCCGGCGATTCATCGGCAATCACGATTGGTATCGCGAAGGGGCAGCGCTGCTGGTTAGCCCCGGCGAGCAACTAATCGGCGGAGAATGGCAGAATTCCGGAAGCAGCCTCGATCCCGAGCACGATCCGAACATCGCCACGAGTTTCGCGATCCTCTTCCTGGCCAAAGGCCGGAGGCCGATCTTGATGGCCAAGCTGAAGCACGGCCCAGACAACGATTGGAATCATCATCATAGCGACGTGGCGAATCTCACCAGCTACGTTGAAACGAAGTGGAGCCATGAGTTCCCGCTCGGTTTGTCGTGGCAAGTGATCGACCTCTCGAAAGCCAAGGTCGAAGATCTGCTGCAATCGCCGGTGCTGTATCTGAACGGCAGCGAGGTGCCGGATATCGACGATCGCCAGGGCCAGGTGCTGCGCGACTACATCGATCGAGGCGGATTCATTTTTGCCGAAGCCTGTTGCGCAGATGCCGAGGGGTTCGACCGCGGATTTCGAGCTTTGATGAAGCGGGTATTTCCGCCCGAGTATCAGCTCAAAGTCTTGCCGCCGGAGCATCCGATTTGGCATGCGGAAGAAACCGTGCCGGCCGAGCTGCAGCGCACGCTGATGGGAATCGACTACGGCTGCCGCACGAGCGTCGTGTATTGCCCGCCGCCGAAGCCGGGCGATCCGCCGGGCGGACTATCGTGTCTTTGGGAGCTCTCCGCCGGACACAACCGGCGATATTCGCCCGCCGTCGCGGCTCAAATCGATGCGGCCGATAAGATCGGCATCAACGTGCTGGCCTATGCCACGAATCGCGAACTGAAAACCAAAGATCAAAGCTTCAAGCCGAAGGCCGAAAAGAGCAGCGAAGACAATTTCGCCCGCGACAAGATCTACATTGCCAAGCTGCGGCATGCCGGGGGCTGCGATGCCGCTCCGGCGGCGCTGCCGCATTTGCTCGAGGCGGCCGCCAGCGAATTGCAGATCCGCGTCAGCACCGAGCAGCGGCTCATCGACATCACCGATCCATCGCTCTTCAAATATCATCTGGTGTTCATGCACGGCCGGCGATCGTTCCGCTTCACCGCGGCGGAGCGGGAGCAGTTGCGGAAGTTTATCGATCGCGGCGGCACGCTGATGGCCGATTCAATTTGTGCGAACCCCGAGTTCACCGCCGCCTTCCGCCGCGAAATGCAAGCGATTTTCGCCGACGATCCCGACGTAAAACCCAAGGGCCAGGGCCTGACGCCGATCGCCGGCAACGATCCGCTCTTCTCGCGCCAGTTCGGCGGCTACGATCTATCGAAGGTCACGCTGCGCGAGCCGCTCGGCATCGGCACGGAAGGCCGCGAATCGGCAAACGAGCGCAAGATCGAGCCGGAATTGGAGGGCCTGAAAATCGGCGACCGCTGGGGCGTGATTTTTTCCAAGTTCGACTTGAGCTGCGCCCTGGAAAAACACGATTCGCTGGAGTGCAAAGGCTACACCCGCGAAGACGCCGAACGAATCGGCCTGAATATTCTGCTCTATTCGCTGCACCAATGATTGGCCGTTGAATGGCTGGTGCTCGCCGGCGAAACCCATCCCATGCCAGCGCCCGCTCGACCGCATCCGCGACGGAGTCGCGGTCTAACCAGACCGCCGCTCCGCGGCGGAGGCGCCGCGCGAGGATCTCAAGACGAATGAGGGCTTCGAAAAATCCAGACCAGGTTTTGTCTCAAACACTAGCCCAAAGCGTAAGCGATGGAGCCCCGCAACGTTGCCACCCTCTCGCCGAATAACGGCAGAGCCGCGTGCGTGTCGGCTCGAGGCGTTAGCGAGCGCTATCCACCCACGGAGCGCGCCCTCGCTAACGCTTCGGGCCAGTGTGTGGATCGGCGCGTTTTAAGGCAAAGCCGACAACGTCTGACCGGCGCAGCAATCACTTGCTCCAAGCCCCGAGCGTGACTTCCTTTTCGATCGTTTGATTATCGCGGCTGATTTCGAGCTTCACTTTGTCGCCGGCATCGCAGGAGCCGATTTCCTTGGTGAGCGTGGCGAAATCGTTCACCGGACGGCCTTGGAATTTCAGGATCACGTCTTCGGGCATCAGGCCGCCCCGTTCGGCGGCCGAACCGGGCTGGACCATCGCGATTTTGCAGGTGCCGTTTTCGCCCATGATTCCGAGCTTGGCGTTGCTGCGCCGATCGACTCTCGTTGCCGGATGGGATTGGGCAAATTTTTCGCTTCCGGCAGCCGTCACCTTGGTGCCGAAAAGTTCCACAGCCGACAATCGCGACAGGCTCCGCAGTTCGGCAAGGTCCTCGTCGCTCATGGCCACGCCATGAACCGAGAGGTATTCCAAATTTGGCACGTGCTTCAGCAATCTCAGCCCCGCCGCGCCGCCGTGCCAATCGGCATCCAAGGTGATCTGCACGCCGTCGGGACTTCCAGTCAGCGGATTGCCGACGACCACGGTCCCGCCCAAGCGGCGAATTTCGGCCAGCGTGCGCTCTTGCCGCATTTGCTCGTAGTCGCCCAAAGCATCGGTGGCGACGCCCGCAGCCGCCATTGCCGCGGTGGAAGCATTTCGCACGGCGGCGATTTTGGTCAACGCCGTCGCTGCCGCGTCGGCGGTGTCGACATCGCTCGACTTCAACATTGCCGCCAAGATTTGCACGGCCCGGGTGGTCACTTCCAAATCGTCTTTTTGACTGGCGGCGACGACCGATGCGATCGCCGGCCGGCCGGCTTGGATGAGCGCGTCGCTGGCCGCCTCGCGAACCGTATAGCTATCGCTGCCGAGCTGGCCGACCCATTGCCCAATCGCCTGGGGCGAGGCGACAGCGCCCGTATCGAGCGCTTGGCCGCGCGAGGCATGCGCTTTCGTCGCTGGCGGTTGGGCCGCGAAAGCGCTCCCCGCAGCGCAGATTGCCGTAACGGCCAAAAAAGCAAACGCCAGTCGGAAGTTCATCGTGAATCTCATGTTCGATTCGCCTGCGAATCCATGAAGTTGCCGTCTTGCCCGAAATTCTAGTGCCCGAAATTATACCACGAACAATCGGTTGTTTCGCTAGGGGGATTTCCAAGCGGAACCGGCCAGCGAAGCCGCGAGCGCAGCGAAATCGCCGATTGCAAGCGGCTCGACCAGGCCACGGGACAAGAAAGCACTGTCATGGATGAGTTTGCGTTTTGATGATGCGCGCACGCTGAGCGCAACTACGTCAGGATAGTTTTT
>DATAWG010000063.1 GCA_036267355.1 Pirellulales bacterium
CGGCCAACTCGATTCCTTGCCACCCTTCGTCCGCGAGACGACCCGCGTGCCGCTCGGCGTCTATCGCGGCTTGCAATTTGGCATTGTCCTTCATTCGCAATTCCCGACCGACGTCTATTTGGAAGGCGCCGTTACTCGCCAGTGCGGATTCTCGCGGGAGCACCAGGGGCCGCGTGCCGTCTTAAACGCCCTGGAACGCGTGGTGGGTGCCTACGGCTCCGAGTCCGTCCGAGTCAGGCAAGACCTCGCCATCGCCGAGTCTCAATTGCGAGATTATCAGGCTCGTCTCGGCAAGCCGTTCCAGCACGACACCTATCTGTCGGAATTGACCAACCTGCGTGACCAGCTTAAGTCCGGGCTTTCAGCAACGGCTCAGATGCAGGGCGACAAAGCCAAGCCCACCGTGTCCGAACTCGCCGAACGGATCAAATCGCTAAAAGCGGCGAACAGCATCGAGCCCACGCCGCAGCGCGTCCGGCAGAAACAATCCTCCGCCGAAGAACCGGCCACCGCCCGCATCCGCCGCCGGACGGAAGTGGTTCACGCCGCCGATCAACCCGTTGAGTCCGATGCTGTATCGGGGGAAGCGGCAGCCGTGCCGCATGAATCCGGGCGGAATTCACCAAGCCAGCCGCAGATGACGTTCCAGGAACGCGTTACAATGGAGCGGCGACGCAAGGACCAGGAACCTAGCCTAATCAGCACCACGTAGTGCGCGTGTCGATCACGTCAACTTCGGTGTTTCGAACCGACGCCACTTGGACGTGTCTCGGCATTCGAAAACTTGGCCCGCATGGACGGCACGAACTGGCAAATCAACGAAGTCGCTTCGACACTGATCGGGCGAGTATAATCGCGGGAAAATGATTGCTCACGATCAATCCGCAGGCTGACACCGAGGAAGTCGATCCATGCCGTTTGAACCGCCCCGTGCCGCAGTCCGAATCGCGTTTGTTCCGTTCTGCGTTGCCAGCCTAAGTCGATCCGAGATCGACCGTGTGTTCAACGCTCACGGCCTGGCGCTCGAGGCTGACGCCAATCCCTACTCAAAAACGAACCTCGTTGACGCCTACTGCAAGTTGTTTGATTGGCGCGATGACCAGCACATCCAACTATTTCAAGATGTCGTTAGCGATGTGCTGTCCCTCGGCAATGGCAGCGAGCAAGCCGTCCGAGCTAGAGAGACGTTCCTTTCAGTTTGTGCGCGGAACGGCGTCGCCGTCGAGAAGGGCTCGCTTGTCTCCTCCGGAACGCCGGCCGCCCGAACTACAACCCGAACCACACCTGTTCGCAAGGTTCTGTTCCTGGCGTCGAGCCCGCTCGACCAAGCCAGGCTTCGTCTTGACAAGGAGGTTCGCGAGGTCCGTGAGGGGCTCAAGCGATCCACCCATCGGGATTCGTTCGATCTGATCCCCTGCTTTGCCGTAAAGATCAGCGATTTGCGACGGGGCCTATTGGACCATTCGCCGCAGATCGTTCACTTCGCCGGACACGGGGACGACGACGGCATCCTCGTCGAAGGCGACAACGGCCGAGCGGTGCAGGTGCCGGTCGATGCTCTCGCAGACCTGTTTGACCTGTGTCAGACTCACGTCGAGTGCGTAATCTTGAACGCCTGCCAGTCCGAGGCCCAGGCCGAGGCGATCGCCGAGCACATCCCGTATGTCATCGGCATGAGCGCGGGCATCAAGGACCAAGCCGCGATCCAGTTCGCTGTGGGCTTCTATGATGCCCTCGGCGCTGGAAAGGAGATCGACGACGCGTTCCGGTTCGCCAAGAACGCCATCGCCCTTGAGGGCATTCCTGGGGCTCGCACGCCGATTCTGATCCGAAGAGGACACTGATTCGAGGTCATATCGCTTAACAAATCGCCGTCGTATAGCCCACCTTCATGATCGGTAGTGGTCGGATGCAAATCGGTCCACCCCCTCTGGATTTCGCCCAATTGTTCCCCGACCGCTTCATTTGGCGCGCTCTACTTGAACTTGTCGCCTCGGAAGCCGAGACTGTATGCCGACATGCGGCTACTTCCCCACTTCGAGCTTCAAGCCTGAGCCATGCCGGACGAACTTGCCGACATCGAGCGCCCACCAGCCAAGCCAGTCTGCACCCCCGAGGAGATCCTCATGGGGCCACAGATTGACCCGCTTGACCGGATCAAACTCTACAGTGACGAAGACTTCGAGGAGTTGATTCGCGAGTGGGCGTTTTTCTGTCTCCAGAACAATGCGGGTAAGTATAAGCGCGTGCAGCGCCTCGGTGGTGCCGGCGACCGCGGGCGGGACGTGATCGGCTACGTGGACCCGGCGGCAAATCCTGTGGAGTTGGATGCATATCAGTGCAAACATTACGACCACGCTCTCTATCCATCAGATCTATGGCCTGAGCTCGGCAAGTTCTGCGTGATGGCCTTCCACGGCCACATTCCGATTCCTCGGAATTACTACATTGTCGCGCCGCGGGACACCGGTCCTGAACTTACCGGCCTGCTCGACGAGCCTGCGAAGCTGAAGGCCGCATTAGCCGCTGAATGGCTCGACCAGAAGGCGAATCCGCTCTTCAAGAGAATCATCCGGGGCGAGTCGCACAAGCTCGACGGCGATCTGGCGGCGTTCGTCGACAAGCTTGACTTCAATCGCGTAAAGTGCAAACCGATTCTTGAGGTTGTCAACGAGCTTCGCGAGGTTCCACACCGCTATTCGCCGCGCTTTGGCGGCGGGCTGATAAAGCCGCTACCGCCGGACAAGCTGCCGCCGGATGAGATCGCAGCCGAAGAGCAGAAATATGTCGCTTGCTTGGTGGACGCCTATCGGCACCACAAACAGGACGACTCAATCAGTTGCGACACGCTCACAGGCTACCTGCAAGACCACTTCAAACTTTCACGCGAGCGATACTACTGCGCCGAAACAATAAAGGAGTTTTCCAGAGACACGTTGCCCGAGCAATTTACGTTTGAAGACGTTCAGACGCAAGTCTACGACAGTGTGGTGGATACCTGTGAGCGTCCAGATCATGCGGACGCTTACATTCGAGTGTTAGAGGTCGTAAAGGCTGCCCAGTCGACACAGATTACCAATCATCCGCTACGAAGCTACTTAAAGGCGAAGAGTTTGCAGGGGATTTGCCATCAGCTTGCGAATGAGGCGAAGCTGAAATGGGTACTGTAGAAACTGACGAATCGCCGCTCTGCTACCACGAATCGGTCCTCAACAGCCCGCTCGAAGTTGCGCTCCGCACCCTCATCATTTTGTCGAAGCTGCAAAACGGTGCAGACCTGCAGCGGCTTGCTATCTACGACTATGTGCTCCTGCACTCGGGAGACATCGAAAATGGCCCAGCTAGCCTGCATCCTGCGACGCCTATCCGCACTAGCGAGTTGCTCGTGCGCCGTGGCATGATTGACCGAGGTCTCACGCTACTTGAAAGCCGTGGGCTCGTGCAACGCAGCTATCGTGAGGATGGTATTGCATTCATCGCATCACAGCTCGCCAGTCCATTTTTACTTTACTTCGAGTCCGAATACGCGAAGCAGTGCGGCGAGGTGGCAGGTTGGATTTCGGCCACATTTGACGCAATGTCGGCCGAGGATCTCCAAGAGTTTATCCAAAGCCGAGTGGGAAAGTGGGGTGTCGAGTTCACTGATGAGCCGGTCGAAGAGGAGGCGCAAGGCACATGAGACTACGCCTGAACCGACTACGGGCAGTTGGCAACGACGTTCCTCCCGCCGAAATCGAATTCGGCGGTGGCCTGACCGTGCTGTCTGGAGCGTCCAACACGGGGAAATCCTACGTCGCCCAATGCCTATACTACATGCTCTGTGGCCAGACCCCACCCAAGCCTGTTCGGGGAGACGACGCCTACCACACTTTGCTCCTGGAGGTTTCAGCCGAAAGCAACGCAGTGTCGTCACCGTTCACGCTTCAGCGAGGGCTGCGGGGTGGCGAGGTGGCGCTTCATGAACGTTCGATTGACTCTTGGACACCTGCCGGTGAGCACACGGTACTGGCTTGGAAACACAGTCCGAAAAACGACGCAAATCTTTCGCGATTCTTGCTTCGCCTCTGCGGTCTGGAAGGCAGGATGCTTCAATTTCGCTCCACCGCAACTCGTATGATTAGCTTCAACGACTTAAAGCGATTCTTAATCGTCAATGAAACCGCGATCATCGCCGACACGTCGCCGGTTTATCCAACGGGCCAGCGGCAGGAAAAACCCCTCGAAAAGGCCACTTTCGACTTCCTTTTGTCCGGCCAAGATGCGACTGGAGTAATCGTCCGTCCGGACATTAAGATCGAAAAGGCGAAATGGCGTGCTCAGAGTGAGTTGTTCGACCAACTCGTCGCCGAGGCGAAAATTCAAATATCATCGCTTTCGGCGCCGGACGCTATACAGCTCGCAGTGGCAGAAACTCGCGTCACAGAGCTCGTCGATGCCAATGACCAACGATCCTCGGCGATAGCCCAACTGAACACGACAAGGCGCGAGGAATGGAAAACGCTTAAAGCACGGCAGGCTCGGTTTGAGGCCGTCGAGCAGCTGCTTTTCCGGTTCGGTCTGCTCAAAGAACACTACACGTCGGACGTCACACGACTGACCTTCGTTGCTGAAGGCGAGTTCCTGTTGTCGCAGCTGAGTGAGGTGAAGTGCCCCCTGTGTCACTCTCAGATGTCTGCGCCGATAGACGATGCAGTCCCCAGCGCGACGCGAGCAAAGACAATCCAGCAATCCTGTCTTGCGGAGCGTCACAAAATCGAACGTAGCATCGCCGACCTTGAGATCACTGCCGCAGTGCTCGTCGAAGAACGCCAGCAGCTGGGCGAAGAAATCGCCACGGTCCAGGGGCGCATCAGAGCAGCCGAGCGCGCAATCAACGATGAACTTCAGCCTGCCATCGCGGCTTCGAATAAGGAAATGGAACAGCTCAACCAAATTCGACAGCGCGCGGCGGGGGCTGATACTCTTCGAGGCCGACTTCGGTCTATGGAGGACATGAAAAAGGCACTCGGACCAGAGCCGAAGAGCAAGAGAGTTCCGAAGGCGGAGTCCCCCACCGGTACGAGCCTACAACAACGAGGCCGCCGTGCATTCGGCGATGAAATCCAGCGATTGCTCACCGACTGGCGCTATCCGAATGCCGGAGTGACCGAGTTCAACGAGCAAATGGACCTCGTGGTCAACGGCGAAAGCCGCTTTGGCCAAGGCAAAGGCCACCGAGCAGTTCTAACTGCCGCTTTCACGATTGCTTTGATGAATGTCGCTAACGGCCGCCATCCGCACTTCGTCGTAATCGACTCGCCGCTTACGTCCTATAAAAGCGCCGACGCGTATAGCGTCGAGGAGGACCTGATCCGCGGATTCTATGAGTCGCTCATTACGACTCCGGTCGACCAGCAGGTCATTATCATAGAGAATTACGATCCGCCAGCCGACCTGATTCCCCGGCTGCGACACATTCATTTCTCCGGTCCCGCTGGACGGGGTCGCAACGGTTTCTATCCGCCGGTGACTTGATTCCTTACGCCCTGCGCGGTCAGCGTTCTTAGGAGATAAGCCCATCAGCTCTCTCGCGGTTGGCCGTGCCGGATGCACCGGCAGCACAACGCCGAGACTAAATCAGCACTCAATAGTCCAAGGGGCCTTGGGACGTTGCATGACTTTGAACCCGGCGGCGGTCTTCAATGCCAGCGTTATCGTCTCAAAAATGCTTCGGTCACATCGACCGGCGCGTTGAATAGCATGGGCAAAACTCGTTTCGCCGATGCGCCGGCATGCCAATGAGGGACGAAAACGCGCCCACAACTCGTTTCGGCACGCCATCAGCCCGTCCTTTCATGCACATGAAGAACCAGCAGACGCAGCCTTTGCCGGTTCGTAGACCGTTGAGATAAAAGGACTTCCGTGGCCGCCGTTCCTTGACAACTGCATCCCCGACCGGTAGACAGAAGCGAACAACCGGGGGCGGGATCGTGCTAGACCAGAATTCACTGGACATCGGGCACCGGCGTAGAGCCTACACGAAAACGGCCTGCGGAGAGGGGGACAGGCACATTTTGCTCACAGGGCATCGCAAAATGAGCCAGTCCCTGGCGGTTTTCAGCGGCAATGGGCTGTTCGGTCCCGGACTGCTGATCGAGCCGTCGCGACGCCGTGCCGGCGGACTCGCTGTTTTCGGCTCAAAGCGATTGCCAATGGCTCGACGATTCGGCGTCGTTACCAATTCGTAAGCGCGCACCACTGCCATTGTTGATTTCGACGGCGCCCGGCGTTTTCGGGGTGTAGGTTTGGGCGGGACAGATTTGTCACGTTCAACTTTCACCGCGGAGGACCGGGCGATGACGCGTCGATTGGATGGCGAGAAACGGCGTGAGTGGGAGGAGCGGTTCGCGAGCGGTTCCGCGCCAGCGGATTGACGGTGGCCCGATTCTGCGCGAGCGAATCGGTGTCCGAGCACACGTTCTACTATTGGGCCAAACGCATTGGCAGGCGCTCGGCGGTAGCTCATTCCACCATAGCCCGGTCGACCGCGGTTCGCTCGATTACGGCCAAGTCGGCCGTGCGCGAAGGAACTTCAGAGCGACATCGTGAGCCGGTGCGTCGCAGGCGCGTCTCGGCGGCGACCGCAAACAGTCCGTTGGTTCATCATCTTCGCGCTTTGCTCGCCGCCGGTCACACTGCACACGAACAGCCATGCCTTACGGCCCATCGCCACTTGCTTCATCAACCGTTCAACGCTCCAAACGTTTCATCCAAATGGCCAGCCCGTCGCGATCCCAGTACGTCAGCTTGAGTCGATCCCGTCGGCGATTGAGAAACAGAAACAGATCGCCCAAGCGCACGTCGCGTTGGAACTCGGACTGGATGATGGCGTGCAAGCCGTCGAAGCTCTTGCGCATATCGACGTTCTTGGCGTAGAGGTGGATTCGCGTTGGCGAGAGCCGCCCGCCGTCGTCTCGCCACCCGCGCCCGCCGATAGCATCGCGCTCCGCAATTCGCTGTACGCACTATGGTGCGGTGTACGCTTACCCAGTTCACGCTGAACCAGGACACCTGCCTTTCCGCGTGATCGTCACGGAGGAGCAAGCCTAGTGCTGGCGCGGGCACCCGCTTCGCGACAATCCGTTCTTCCTGTTTCTTCACCTGACATTCAGCCGGCCGCAAAGCGGAGGCGATTGTGGGCGGCGCCGATCATGGCGCGACTCGCTTCGCCTCCGCTTTGGTGTTGGACTGCATCCTTTCGCCGAATCGTCGTTGGCCCACGCCGTCGCAGCGTGTCGGCCGGCATTGCGTCAAGCATGGGACGCGCGCTGGCATCACCATCGAGTTTCAGCAATTCGGCACAGCAACGGCGAGGGAAATCCAACGGCGGACCGAAATCATCGCCATGCATGGCGACGCATGCGATCAAGCCATGCGAACCCGCGCAGGCAAAGCGCATTGACTGCAAATCCTCGGCGGCTCATTGGTATCGATCAACATGAAGCAATACGAGTCCGGCGACATCGCCGGATCACCAGCGTTTCTGGAGACGGCCATCCACGCGTTTGGGAAGGCTCAGGGGCGCGACCGCTTGCCTAGTTCTTCATTTTCTCGCCGTTCCGGGTTCGGCGATTTTACGGTGTTTCTCAGCCAAGCGTTCGGCGGGTGTGACGTTGGCTATCGCGGATTGAATCTTGTTTTTCCAGCCGGAGACGATGTCGCCTTCGCCGCGCAACATCGCTTCGAAGCCGATTTCGGCGACCTTCGCCGGATCGTCCTTCTCGCTCGTGCCGATCTTCGTATCAAGCATGTCGGCGCGTTCGAAAAACTTCGTATCCGTTCCTCCCGGCATCAGGCAGGTGACTGACACTCCGGTATCTTTCAACTCCGCTCGGAGCGCGAAAGAAAAGGAATTGATGAAAGCTTTGGTGCCGTTGTAAACTGCCTGATAGGCGCCTGGCATGAAGCCGGCAATCGAGCCGGTGATGAGAATTCGACCGTTGCCGCGGCTGCGCATGTCGCGGCCGATCTTGTGAATCAAGCAGATGGTACCGGTGATGTTAGTATCGATCACGCGGCGAACATCGCCAAAATCCTGGTCGAGAAATCCATGACCTAACCCGCGCCCGGCATTCGCCAGCAGCACTTCGACCGGTCTTCCTTCGATCGCCGCGCAGAGAGCGTCGACGCCTTCAATGGTCGCCAAATCGGCCTGGACCGCTTTGACTGATGCGCCCGACGCTCTCAGATCGTCCGCGCTCTTTTGGATTTCGACTTCATCGGCGGCGACGATGAGATCGTAACCCTTCTTCGCGGCGTAGAGAGCCAATTCCAGACCGATACCACTCGATGCTCCTGTGACGACAGCTAACGGACGATTGCTTGCCGACATTTGATTCTCCTTTGTTTTTCATTCTAGGGAATGAGATGATCGCGCCGAACCGTTGACGAGCAAGTTCCATACCGACGGTTTGGGTCCCGGCTGGCACACGATCTGCACAGAAACGCGACTGTTTGCGGACTTTCCATTGCTGGCACCATAAAACAGAAAATACCATGCCTCGTCGGGATGTATCCTCTTGGCTTACGATGCTCGGCTTGGGCGGTGCGATCGCAGTGGCGATGCGGTCGCGAACGGTTAGACGTTCGCGAAGTTTTGTCGGACAGAGCATAGT
Organism: Pirellulales bacterium; assembly: GCA_036267355.1. Lineage (NCBI taxonomy): Bacteria > Pseudomonadati > Planctomycetota > Planctomycetia > Pirellulales > Pirellulales bacterium. The sequence continues at coordinate 8,655 of DATAWG010000063.1, forward strand.
CATTACCGGCGGCTCGCGTGGGCTTGGGCTGGAGATGGCTCGACGCTGGGCGAGCGAGGGTGCTCGAATCACCATTTGTGGCCGCTCGGAGGAAAGCCTGCGACGCGCCGTGGAACGATTGAAGCGATTCGGCGGCGACGCGATGGGAGTAGTGTGCGATGTGAGGCGACGCGAGCAAGTGGAGACGTTCGTCGAAACGGTGGTTCGAGAGTTCGGCGGCATCGACGTCTTGGTCAACAACGCAGGCGTCATTCAAGCGGGACCGATTGAATGCATGACGCTCGACGACTTCGAAACCGCGATGGCGACGCATTTTTGGGGTCCACTCTACATGATCCGAGCGGCATTGCCCTATCTGACCGCGAGCCGTCGAGCGGGCATTGTCAATATCGCTTCGATCGGCGGCGAAATTTCGGTGCCGCATCTTGTGCCATATAGCGCGAGCAAGTTTGCGTTGGTTGCCCTCTCTGACGGATTGGCTGCCGAATTGAGGCAATTTGGAATTCGCGTGACCACCGTTTGTCCAGGATTGATGCGTACGGGCAGCCACCGCAACGCCCTGTTCAAAGGGCGTCATCGCGCGGAATTTGCATGGTTCAGCATCAGCGACTCGCTGCCTGTCATCTCGATGAATTCGACTCGAGCGGCGCATCAAATCATCGAGGCGTGCCGCAACGGCCGACCCCACGTGCGGCTCACGTTGCCCGCAAAACTGGCCGTCCCGCTGGTGGCTGCGGCGCCGAGTCTGGCGATTACGGTTTTCAGAATGGTAAATCGGCTATTGCCATCTCCCATACGACCGAGCCCTCTGGCACACACCGGCGCGCAAAGCGCATCGCTTCTATCGCCGTCGATACTGACGACGCTCAGCGATTCGGCCGCGGTGAGGAATAACGAATAGGAATCGTGCGTTTTCACGCACAACGGCCGATTAAGCTCCGGCGACTTGGCCGCCAAGGCCGGCAGGATGCTCGCTAATGTCAGCGCGACTTCCACCTCCGATCGAAAGACGGAGGAAACAGTCAAGCACTGAACGCCAGGAATGCTCGCCATTTGTCTTCCGCTTCGGCCGGCAGGCGGTTGCCCAGCCGAGAAAGATGTCGGAGGAACCCTGGATCAAGCGTTGCCCAAGAACGCTTCGCTTTCCTTCGTTGCCGCGCCAAACATTGCCACCGAGGTTGGATATTACCGAGGGCGTCGCCTCAGCTTGCCGAAATCGTCTTCGGCAAACTTCGCAATCGCTTGGCGACGATCACATCGCCGCGCGTCGGCCAATTCAGCTTCTCGGTCTTCGCTTCGCCTCCGCGATGGGCTGTCACAGTTGCTGCCCAACGGGCTCTGGGATCGAACCGGTCGTTGCGTATCAATTGCCATTTCCTCGCCGGGAGAACCAGCACGACGGCGGGTATCCACATGCTCCACGGCAGGCGTTGCTTATCGGAGTTGGTTTACGCCCACGTGCCGACGAGCGCAAGGGCGGTTCCGAGCCTGCAATCATCTCGCTCACGCCCGTGTCGTTTGCAAACGCCAGCCATAGGCCCCACATTCCCACCGCCGTAAGGAGCCAGCGCCACCATTGATGTCCGGCAAACATGATTTTCATCAGCAAAGCCCAGAGAAGTCGCCGGCCACTACGATCGCTCGAACGCGGAAGCAACCGAGCCTGTCCGAGCAAGTCTACAGCAACAGCCGGGCCACTTAGTGTTTTCTGAAGTCTGCCGGTCAGCCGCTTCCGGCTTTGCCATCGCATGGCCTTGCCGATTCAAGGCGAAAGAACGACCTTAATGCAGCCATCCTGCTTATCGCGAAACATCTTATACGCCGCGGGCGCCTCGGCCAGCTTGATCCGGTGCGTGATCAAGAACGACGGATCGATTTCGTTCGCTTCGATCTTCTTCAACAGCGGAGCCAAATAGCGCTGCATGTGCGTTTGACCGGTTCGCCAAGTCAGGCCTTTATTCATGAACGCTCCCAACGGAATTTTGTCGAGAAATCCGATATAAACTCCGGGAGTGGAGATCGTGCCACCCTTGCGGCAGCATTTGATCGCTTCGCGAACGACATGCGCGCGATCCGTGGCGAGGTACACCGCCGCCTTAACCTTGTCGACGACAGCGTCGATGCTTCCGCTGCCATGGGCTTCGCATCCAACCGCGTCGATGCAGCGATCCGGTCCGCGGGCTTTGGTCATTTCCATGAGCCGGTCGTAGACGGTTTCCTTCGAAAAGTCGATCGTCTCCGCATTTCCTTTTTCGGCCAAGCGAAGACGTTCCGGCACGCAGTCGATCGCAATCACTCTTCCGGCGCCGAGCATCCACGCGCTGCGAATCGTAAATTGCCCGACGGGACCACACCCCCAGACCGCGACGGTATCTCCCCGTTCGATATCGCAGTTCTCCGCCGCCATGTAGCCGGTCGGAAAGATGTCCGACAGGAACAGCACTTGTTCGTCGCGCAAATCCGACTCGATCTTAATCGGCCCGACATCGGCATAGGGAACGCGCAGATATTCCGCTTGGCCGCCGGCGAACCCGCCGAGCATGTGCGAATAACCGTAAAGTCCAGCGGGCGAAGAACCCATTTCCTTGCGCGCCATCTCAGCGTTCGGATTCGAGGTGTCGCAGAGCGAAAACAATCCCTTTTCGCAAAACCAACACTTTCCGCATGAAATCGTGAACGGCACGACCACGCGGTCTCCCTTCTTCAACTTGCGCACTTCGCTGCCGACTTCGACGACTTCGCCCATCGGCTCATGGCCTAGAACGTCGCCCTCTTCCATCGTGGGCACAAGGCCGTCGTAGAGATGCAAATCCGACCCGCAAATGGCGGTAGCCGTGATTCGGATGATCGCATCCGTCGGAGCAAGTATTTTCGGATCGGGCACAGTGTCAACCCGGACGTCTTCTTTCCCGTGCCAACAGAGAGCTCTCATGACGGACTCCTTTGTGCGAAGAGAAACGCAGGCTACAGCGACAGAGCAAACATCGCGCCGCGACGGCTGCCGCGATGGCAACCGAAGCAGCGGCCCCGATTCGATCGACGATCAAGTCGATTGCCCGCAACGGCTCGACGCTACGTTTGCTTGAATCGCCCAAGGCGAAGTCGGCGACACACGGCAAGTAGGTGTTCGTTTCACGACCGGAAGCAGCTCTATCGATCGAGAAGAAACCGGAGTAAAGCGCGGTTTACTTCGGCTGGTTTCTCCTCATGCGGCAGATGGCCACACTGCGGTATTGATACAAACTCCGGCCGCTCGGCCATTTCGTGCCAAACTTCCCGAAAATCCCACATCTTGCCGCCAATCGCAAATTCTTCGCCCCAGAGCACCAGCGTCGGACAAGCGATCAATATGTCCTTATCTTCCTCGTCTTGAGCGACGTCTTCTTCGCCCGCCCGATAGTCGCTGAATGCGCCACGCAGCGCGCCCGGTTGCGAATAAGCACGGAGGTACACCCCAATTTCTTCCGGCGTGAACGGCTCAGGGTCGTGGCACCAAGTGGAGAAAATAAAGCGCAGCCAGATTTCCTCGCGACCACTAATCAATGCTTCGGGCAAATCGTGGACGTTGTTGAAAATGAAAAACCAGTGGCCGCGAGCGATGCGCGCATCCATTCGCTCGAAGATGATCCGCGTCGGAATGTTGTCCATCACTACCAAGCGCTCGACCGCATCGGGATAGTCTTTGACGAAACGGGTCGCTACTCGTGCTCCGCGGTCGTGGCCGACGATCGCCGCCTTTGAAATGTCGAGACGGCGCATCAACTCGCGTATGTCGCGCGCCATTGTCCGTTTGTCGTAGCCGGCGGCAGGCTTCTCCGTGCCGCCATAGCCGCGCAAATCAGGGGCAATCACTCGGTAATGTTCGGCGAGCACGGGAATCTGGTGCCGCCAGCAATACCACGTCTCGGGAAAGCCGTGGAGCAGTAAGACCGCCGGACCGTCGCCAACCTCGGCATAGTGCATCCGAATGCCGTTCACGTGAGTCGTGTGATGAGAAGCCGCTGGTTTGTCCATCGAAGAATTTTTTTTCAAAGAGAAGAATGCTGGCCGAAAAAGTTTCCGCATTTGCCAGCCGCCGAAGCCCGCAGCCGCCTCCCATGGCGAAAACGCTGAGCAAAATACGTTCCACAGACAGGTGTCGCGAACGACAATTCGACATCGTCGGAGAGTCTGGGCATGGCGATTGCGTGGTAACCGGGGCAGGCTCAAGGGTCCGCATATCCCAGTCAGCGAATTGCGATTCTGCCGGTTAGAGCACCTCGACGGAGGACGACCCATGAAAGCGGTAGTGTTTCACGGCCTGGGCGACATTCGGCTGGATGAGGTGCCTGAGCCGAAAATCCAGAAGTCAACCGACGCCCTCGTTCGCATCACCGCCAGCGCCATCTGCGGCACCGATCTGCACATGGTGAGAGGCACCATGCCGGGAATGAAGCCGGGCACCATCCTCGGACACGAAGCGGTCGGAGTGGTCGAAGAATTCGGCAGCGCGGTGCAGGGATTCAAACATGGCGACCGGGTCGTTATCCCGTCGACGGTTTGTTGCGGGCAATGCTCGTATTGCTTGGCCGGCTACACGTCGCAATGCGACAACGCCAATCCAAACGGGCCGCAGGCCGGCACGGCTTTTTTCGGTGGCCCCACGACCACGGGCCCGCTCGACGGATTGCAAGCCGAATTCGCGCGTGTGCCGCTGGCCGACGCTAACCTCGTAAAACTTCCCGAGGAAATCGGCGATGATCAAGCCATCTTATTGTCGGATATTTTTCCCACGGGTTACTTTGGAGCCGACATCGCCGAGATCAAGCCCGGCGACACGCTGGCCGTCTTCGGGTGCGGACCGGTTGGACTCTTCGCAATCATCAGTGCTCGGCTCCTTGGAGCAGGCCGAATTTTCGCTATCGATCATCTAGCCGATCGGCTCGACAAGGCAAAGGAACTCGGCGCCGAACCGGTCAATTTCGATGAACAGAGCCCAACCGACTTTCTAAAAGAACAAACCAAAGGCATTGGCGTTTTGCGGGCAATCGACGCGGTCGGTGTGGATGCCGTCATGCCGGAGCGCGGGCCGGCTTATGCACAGGCAAAGGCTATGAAGTCGACATTCAAGGAAGAACTTAAGGAAGCGGCAAAGGACGGGACGGGCAAGACTTGGCGCGGTCAATGGGCGCCGGGCGATGCGCCATCGCAGGTGTCGCAGTGGGCCGTCGAATCACTGGCCAAGGCTGGCACGCTCTCGATCATCGGCGTTTACCCCGAGACAATGAGGCGATTCCCTATCGGCAACGCGACGATGAAGAATTTAACGATGCAAATGGGCAATTGTCCGCATCGAAAATATCTGCCTAAACTAATCGAAATCGTGCAATCCGGAACCATCGACCCAAGGCAAGTGCTGACGAAACTCGAGCCGATGTCTGACGTTATCGCCGCCTACAAAGAATTCGACAAGCGACGACCCGGATGGATCAAAGTCGAACTGATCCCGGATAACCAGCCGGAAATCGGATCGGGCGGCACATGGTCGGGTTCGCGGTTGCCAAGAGTGCCGTAGAGCCTCGCCTTGGATTGGTGGGGAGCTCCTGCTCGGGCCGTCATTCCGAGCGATTTCCTTTCTCGGCAGCCGTGAATGGCGATTTCCGCCACGACGGAAGGGGCGGATTACCGCTGGCACACTGCGGGATTTCCTATGGCCGTCGATCCGTGTGCGTGCATCTTTAATCGCATTGGTTGCGACGGCCTGTGAGTTCGCGCACCTGACTCGATGTCCGCCGATTCGCGATGCGCATGGCACGGTGGCAGCGCTGCAACCGCTGCGCATTTGTCGTGATTCGTTTGTGACCAACGCCTCGCTCGAAGAACGAGTGGTTTGTCGAACGGACAAGCGTTTCCATCAAGCAAAAGATGATGGAACACGGTTTGCATTTCGCCAGAACCGCTTCCTGGAAATGCTGAGAAGCGATCGAGAATTACCGGGATATGCGAGACGGCGCGATGACGTGCTCAGTGACGCAGAATCGATTCGTCGAAGCCGCGCGAGAGATCGTTGTCTTACGAGCGCTTTATCTGGGCGACCTGTTATGCGCCATACCGTTTTTTCGCGCGCTTCGGGAAGCGGCGCCGCGCGCTCGGATCGCACTGGCGAGTCTTCCCTGGGCGCATGCGTTTGTCGAGCACTTCGCCGAATTCATCGACGAATTCATCGCATTTCCGGGCTTTCCCGGCCTGCTGGAACAAAGTGTCGAACCCCGGCGGGTTGGGCGATTCTTGCTGCAAATGCAAGCTCGGCAATTCGACCTCGCGATTCAGTTGCAAGGAAGCGGCCGACATGCGAACGAGGCAATCTCGCTTTTCGGAGCGGATCGCATGGCCGGCTATTACACTTCCGGCGACTATTGTCCCGACAAGGAAACGTTTCTGGCGTATCCGACCGACGTGCCTGAAATCCACCGGCATCTGAAACTGCTTGAGCGATTGGGGATTTCGGCCGCGGACGACGCGCTCTTTTTTCCGGTCCGAGAGGAGGACGATGCTCGGCTTGCCGAGGCGCGGATCTTGCATCGACTCGGCTCCGATTTTATCTGCGTGCACGCGGGGGGCAAGCTCGCCACGCGCCGCTGGCCGGCCGAACGATTCGCCGCAGTTGCCCACGCGCTCTCGGCAGATGGATTTGCGATTGCATTGACCGGGGTCGAAGGCGAACGAGCGATTATGAATGCCGTCGAGCAGCAGTTGGAATTCGGTGTGGCCAATCTGTGTGGTCAAACCGATCTCGGCTTGCTGGTCGCACTCGTCCGCCGTGCGCGATTGGTAATCACCAATGACACCGGTATGTCGCATATCGCAGCCGCAGTGCGAACGCCGAGCGTGGTCATCGGCCTAGGCTCGGACTTGCAACGCTGGGCGCCGCTCGACCGCCGCCTGCATCGGGTTGTATCGCGACCGGTGGATTGCCGCCCGTGCGAATTCGCGGACTGCCCGATCGGATTCACTTGCGCCGAGTCGATTTCGCCGCAAATGGTGATCGACGTTTGCCGCCAAACGCTTTCCGAATCGCGAACGAACTCGCTTGGTCGAGAAATCATGTCGCCGGCGCCGGCAGCTTATTGAAAGGAAATTGTCCGATGCGCCGACTGAAAATCTTCACTTGGCATGTACACGGAAATTATCTGTGGTATTTGTCGCAAGTGCCGCACGACCTTTATTTGCCGGTCGCGCCGGGACGCGAGGGAGGATTTGGTGGTCGCGGCAAAACGTTTCCCTTTGCCGACAATATCCATGACGTGCCGCTCGATGAAGTGGCGTCTCAGGAGTTTGATTGCATTTTGTTTCAGCTTCGTCGGAATTTCGAAGTTGATCAGCATGAAATCCTATCCAAGGCGCAACGGCGATTGCCGCGCATCTATCTGGAACACGATCCGCCGCAACAGAATCCGACCGACCAGCGGCACTGGGTCAACGATCCGAACATTTTGTTGGTGCATGTGACGCCGTTCAATGCCCTGATGTGGGACAGCGGGCGATCGCCGACGCGTGTCATCGACCATGGCGTGCTGGTGCCCAACGGCGTGAAACACACGGGCCGCAAAGACTCCGGCGTCGTGGTGATTAACCATTTGCAATCCCGCGGGCGGCGGTTGGGAGTCGATGTGTTCACTACGGCGCGCGAACAAGTTCCTCTCGATTTGGTCGGAATGGCGGCCGAAGAACTGGGCGGAATCGGTGAAATTCCTCCGACCGAATTGGCCGGCTTCATCGCCGACTACCGGTTCTTCTTCAATCCGATTCGCTACACCAGCCTGGGACTTGCGGTGATCGAGGCCATGATGATCGGCATGCCGATCCTCGGAATGGCAACCACGGAAATGGTCACCGCGATACAAAACGGGGTGTCGGGCTATGTGGAAACCGAGCTTTCCAAACTGATCGAACATATGCGGCGTCTTTTGGCCGATCCGGGCGAGGCGCGGCGCCTCGGCCGCAATGCCCGGTTGTTTGCCCTCGAACGTTTCAATATCGATCGTTTCGTTCGCGATTGGAAGCAAGCGTTCGCCGACGTGACCGGAATGTCAAGCGCTCCGGCCGACAACGCCTTAGCCGTGGAAGAGATTGCATCATGATTGCCATGAATATCGATCCATTGCGAGTTGCTCTGATCAGCGACCACGCATCGCCTATCGCCCAACTCGGCGGCGTCGATACCGGCGGGCAAAACGTGTACGTCGCGCAATTAGCAGCACATTTGGCCCGCATGGGACATGACGTGGCGGTCTACACGCGCCGCGATAATAACGATCTCGCCGAGACGGTCGATATGCCGGAGGGCTATCGCGTGGTCAACGTAGCGGCCGGTCCCGCGCGACCGATTCCCAAGGAAGCTCTGCTTCCCTATATGCAGGCGTTCGCCGACCAAATGGTTCGCAAACTGTCGCGCGACGGATGCGATGTCGTGCATGCGAATTTCTTTATGTCGGGCCTTGTCGCCATTCGATTGAAGACGGCGCTCCGGATCCCGTTTGTCGTGACGTTTCATGCCCTGGGACGCGTTCGCTTGCTCTACCAGGCCGCGGCCGACCGCTTTCCGATCGAGCGACTGTCGATCGAAGACCAGATCGTCGCCGACGCGGATCGAATCATCGCCGAATGTCCACAAGATGCCGAAGATCAAATCTCGCTTTACTCAGCCGATCCATCGAAGCTCCGGATCGTCCCCTGCGGATTCGATCGCAGCGAATTGCAGCCCATCGATCGAGCGATTGCACGGCGAACGCTCGGGCTCGATCCGGAACTACCGATCATCTTGCAACTTGGGCGGCTCGTGCCGCGCAAGGGAGTCGACAATGCGATTCGTGGATTCGCGCGCATGGTGCATGGATATGGCGTGGCCGCTCGACTGCTGATCGTTGGGGGCGAGACCGACGTTCCCGACCCGCGAAGCACGCCGGAAATCGGACGGTTGCAGCAAGTGGCAAGAGAGGAAAACGTTGCCGAGCAAGTCATTTTCGCCGGCCGGGCCGATCGACAGCGGCTGAAATACTACTATAGCGCCGCCGACGTCTTCGTGACGACGCCCTGGTACGAGCCTTTCGGAATTACGCCGCTTGAGTCGATGGCCTGCGGCACGCCGGTCGTCGGGGCAAACGTCGGCGGCATCAAATACTCGGTCGTCGATAGCAGCACGGGATTCTTGGTTCCGGCGAACGAGCCCGATTCGCTGGGTCAACGGCTAGCGCAACTGATGGGAAATGCTGAGTTGCGGAAACGATTCGGCCAAGAATCGCTGCGGCGCGTCGAGCGGCATTTTACCTGGCGACGCGTGGCGTCGGCCATCAACGATGTCTACCAAGAAGTCGTTGCCGAGCAGACGGCTTCGCCCATCCAGCGGTTAGCCGGAGGACTGGCAACCTTGATCGAACAAACGAACGCTTCAGCATCGCGAGGAATTGCAAAACCATGAGCGGCCGCGCAGCAGTTTTCATCGATAAGGACGGAACGCTCGTGCCCGACATTCCGTTCAACGTTTGTCCCGAGCGCATCGAGCTTTCCGCCGGCGCGGCCGGTGGATTGCGATTGCTTCATCGGGCGGGATTTCCCCTGGTGATTGTTTCCAATCAATCGGGCGTGGCCCGCGGGCACTTTGCCGAGGAGCAACTCGTCGGTGTGCGCCGGCGAATCGAGCATCTAATGGCTGAAATCGGCGTGCCCCTGGCGGCATTTTACTACTGCCCGCACCACCCCGAAGGTGTCGTGCCGCGATTTGCGATCGCCTGTGAGTGTCGCAAGCCGAAGCCTGGGATGTTCCAGCAGGCGGCGCGAGAATTGAATCTCGACCTGCAACGGTCGTGGATGATTGGCGACATCCGGGATGATATCGAAGCGGCCCACCTGGCGGGATGCCGGGCGGTTTTATTGCGTGGCGCCGGCGAAACGAAGTCGGAGCTTTCCGCCATTCGCCAGCCCGACGCTGCCGCGCGCGATTTCGAAGAAGCTGCCATCATCATCGTCGAATCCCGTTGGATCGAAGCGACTGGGCCCAATCAAAAGAATGGCGACATTGCTAGCGCAGCGCGAAACCGTGGCGCGATCTGCGCGTCGGCCAAGGAGGCTTGCAATGGTTGATCTCGCGACGCTCGTAAAGAGTTTCTCCAATTTGCGCACTATCGTCGTCGGCGAAGCGATGCTCGATTGCTATTCCGTGGGTGAAGGGAAACGGCTTTGCGGCGAGGCGCCGGTTCCCGTAGTCGACGGATGTACGACCACTTCTTTTGCCGGCGGCGCAGCCAACACGGCCGTCGCGCTGCGAGCGCTCGGCGCCCAAACTCGCTTGCTGTCCGCGGTAGGAAACGATTGGGAGGGAATGACGCTGCTCGGAATTCTGCGCCGCGAAGCAATCGGCGTCGAGCAGATCGTCCGCGACGGCGCGCGGCGCACGCTCTCGAAGCATCGGATCGGCGCAGGAGATCATCTGCTCTTGCGATTCGATCATGGCAGCACCGAACCGTTGGGCCCCCACTGCGAGCGATCGCTTTGCCGCAACGTTGAAAAATTGTCTCGCCAGGCGGACGTGCTTGTCGTGTCGGACTACGGCTACGGCATTGTCACTCCCAAGGTGTGCGAGACGCTGGAGCGCGTCGCGCGGCGGCGAAGACTAATCGTCGCCGTGGATTCGAAACGACTGCATCGATTTTCGCCGATCGGCCCGGCGATCGTGAAACCGAACTACGCTCAAGCGGTTAAGCTACTGGGACTAGAAACCGTCAACGGCAAAGATCGTTATCGACAAATGTGCGACTCGGGCGCGGAAATCTTGCGCCGCACCGGTGCTAGGATTGCCGCGGTAACGCTCGATGTCGACGGCGCCGTCGTGTTGCAGAGCGATCAACCTCCGTATCGCACTTTCGCCGAAGCGAAACCAGCTCGGCAAGCCGCCGGCGCCGGCGACACCTATCTCGCCGCCTTCTCGCTTGCTTTGGCCGCCGGGGCCACCGCGACCCTGGCGGCTGAGATTGCCGCGGCGGCCGCGGGAGTGGTGGTCGGAAAAATACATACGTCCGCCTGTTCGAACGAGGAGTTGATTCGATCGATGCCGAAGCAGTTTGACTCGGATGGCGACAGTGAATTCAACCATCGCTCCGCGCTGGATGAGTGGTCCTCGCAGGCAACATCGCTCCATGAACTCGTCGAACGAGTTGACGCTTATCGAGCGGCAGGGAAGCGAATCGTGATGACGAACGGCTGCTTCGACATCTTGCATCGCGGTCATGTCGCATATCTCCAGCACGCGAGAGCGTTGGGCGACGTGCTGGTCGTCGGAGTCAACACCGACGAGAGCATTCGGCGAATCAAAGGACCAGAACGGCCGATCAATTGCCTTGAAGACAGGCTCGGCGTGCTGGCTGGACTAAGCTGTATCGACGAATTGATTCCCTTCGGCGAACGAACGCCCGAGCGGCTGGTCGCGGCGGTGCGGCCAGACATTTTCGTCAAGGGAGGCGATTACACGCGCGAAATGATGCCCGAGGCGCCGCTGGTCGAGCGGTTGGGCGGACGGATCGTGATCCTGCCGCTGCTCGTTGACCATTCGACGAGCCGAGTGGTGCAGCGCATTCGCGAATCCGCGGCGACAGTTCACTCCGACGGTCCGAACGGGAGTCGATGCTATGCCAATGGTTGACGTACCGCTCGGCGGCACTTCCACGATGAAAATGGATCCACGAGACTCCCTTTGGCCGCAGGATTGGCTTGGCGCCAAGCGGCTGCTTTGCGTGCGTCTGGATACCTTGGGCGACGTGGCGATGATGGAGCCAGCCATTCGCGCATTGCGTCAGGCAACGCCAGGTCGTAGCGTCACGCTGCTCACATCGTCATCCGGTGCGGCTGCGGCGCGGCTGATGCAATCGGCCGATGAGATTTTGATTTATAATTCGCCGTGGATGAAGCATTCGCCGAGCCACAGGGACGCTGCGGCGGATCGCGGCGTTGTGGAAACGCTTCGACAGCGCCAATTCGATGGCGCCGTTATTTTCAATTGCTTCAGCCAAAGTCCGTTGCCGGCGGCAATGCTCTGCTACTGGGCCGACATTCCCCTTCGGCTCGCTTATTGCCGCGAAAATCCCTATCAATTACTGACGCATTGGGCGCGCGAATTGGAGCCGGAGCAAGGAATTCGTCACGAGGTGCGGCGGCAATTGGATTTGGTCGCTCGTGTCGGGGCGGAAGTAGCCGACCGCCGTATGCGTCTAGCAATCCGCGAAGAAGACGTCGCGTTTGCAGTGGCGCGATTGTCGAGCGCCGGCGTGGAAGTCGGCCGACCTTGGATCGTCGTGCATCCAGGCGCTTCGGCCGAATCGCGCCGCTGGCCGGCTGAGTATTTTGCTTCCGCAGTCGATGAAATCGCCAGACTCGGCATTCAGATCGTTTTCACCGGGCAGCGGCCTGAGCAATCGCTCGTCGAGCAAATTCGAGATCAAATGATGGAAGTCTCGGCTTCGCTTGTCGGGCAGCTTGATGTCGGCCAGCTTTTGGCTTTGCTGTCGCGGGCCACGCTGCTGCTGTCGAACAACACCGGTCCCGTGCATTTGGCTGCCGGCGTGGGAACGCCCGTGGTCGATGTTTATGCCTTGACCAATCCGCAGCATACGCCGTGGCACGTCGCTTCGCGCGTCGTCTCGCGCGACGTGCCGTGCAAATATTGTTTTCGCAGCGTTTGTCCGGAAGGACATCATGCCTGCATGCGCGGAATCGAGCCGGCGGAGGTCGTCGAAGCCGTGCGTCGATTGCTCGAAGAGCGCGGCCGGATCGACCGAGCGACCACCGCGCATCCGGCGGGGCTCGAGCACGTCGATTCATCGCTCATGACGGCCGGCGACTCGAAGCACGGTCGATTCTTGCGAGTCGCGGTCCCGCTTTCGAGATAGACCCCATCGTCGAGGAAATCGGGCATGTTGACACTTGGAATCAACGCCGCGTTTCACGACCCGGCCGCGTGTCTTGTGCGCGACGGCGAAATTGTCGCCGCTGCGGAAGAGGAACGGTTTACTCACGTCAAACACGGCAAGCGACCCATTCCCTTCAGCACGTACGAACTGCCATTCCATGCAATCGATTATTGCCTGCGCGAGGCGGGCGGCCGGCTTCCGGACGTCGACCATGTCGCCTATTCATTCGATCCATTGGCTATGTTCGGCGGCCATGCTCCGCCCGCGACGGTTTCCTTGCCGCTGGAGCCGAAAAACGACTCCGACTCAGCGGAATGGGAGTCGCCTTGGGATCCGCTCTTCTTGTGTTCGATCATCAACGCGCCTCGGCATTTGATCGATGGCGCTCCACATCACTTGGCCGAACGGTTCCGATCGGCGGATGGACAACCGTCGTATCGTTGGCACTGGGTCAAGCACCATTTGGCGCACGCGGCGAGCGCGTTTCTGCCCTCGCCGTTCGAAACGGCGGCCGTGATGACGCTCGATGGCCGCGGCGAGAAAGCGACAACCACCTATGCCATCGGCGACGGCAATGAGCTGACGACGCTCGACCAAGTGAATATGCCTCATTCGCTCGGCCTGCTTTATGAGCGCGTGACCGAGTATCTCGGCTTTCTGCATTCGTGCGATGAATACAAGGTGATGGCCTTGGCCTCCTATGGCAAGCCAGAATTTTATCGAGAATTTCGCGACATCGTGCAGCTTCACGGCGGCGGACGATACACAATCGGGCCGCTGCGTCTTGCCGAGCGGTTCGGTCCCGCGCGGCAGCGCGGCGGCCCGTTCGAGCAACACCACTACGATCTCGCGCATTCGCTGCAAGTCGTGCTCGAAGAAACCGTTTTGGAAATTGCCCATTGGCTACATGAGGCGGCGAACTCGGAGAACCTCTGCATCGCGGGGGGCGTGGCGCTGAACTGCGTGCTGAATGCGCGATTGCGCGATCGCGGGCCGTTTCGCGATATTTGGATTCAGCCGGCGGCGGGCGACGCCGGAACGGCCCTCGGCGCCGCGGCGTGGATCGACTGCCATGAGCGAGCCGATTCAGCGGGCAACACGCCCGGACCGCGCTGCACCATGGAACATGCGTTTCTCGGCCCAAGCTACGCAGACGAGGAAATCGAGCAATTTCTGCAGTGGACGAAGATCGGCTATCGTCGCATGAACGACGTGGCGGAAGAAACGGCCGAATTGCTGGCCGACGATCAGGTGATCGGCTGGTATCAGGGGCGAATCGAATTCGGACCGCGGGCCCTCGGGAGTCGATCGATTCTTGCTTCGCCGTTGCATGCGTCGATGCAGGTCCGGCTGAACGAGATCAAAGACCGGGAAGATTTTCGACCTGTCGCTCCGGTGGTGTTGGAGGAAGAGGCGGCAAATTGGTTCGTTGGCGGGCGGGCGTCGCCATTCATGCTTTTCGTGTTCGATGTGCCGGCTGACAAAACCGATCGAATTCCCGCCGTGCGGCACGTCGATGGCACGGCGCGCATTCAAACCATCAACCGGAATCAACACCCGCTCTACTACGACCTGCTTCGGGCGTTTCAACGGCGAACGGGAGTTCCGGTGCTGGTGAACACATCGTTCAACACCCGCGGCGAACCGATCGTTTGCACGCCGCGCGACGCCGTGGAAAGCTTTTGGACGTCGCCGCTCGATGCGCTCGTGATCGGGCCGTTTTTATTGCAAAAGTCGCCGCAAGTATGAGTTCGACAAACGACACCGCCGAAAGCCGCGTTGCTCCCATCGCTGTGTCGATCGTCGTGCCGACGTATCGGCGCGACGATTTGCTTCGCCAATGCCTCGCGGCTCTTGAGAAGCAACGGTTTGACGCCGGCCGTTACGAAATCCTCATCGCCGACGATTCCGGCCAGCCGACGACGCGGTCGGTCGTCGAGAACTTTCGCCGCCGCTGCAGAGCGCCGATGCGTTATGTCGCGGTCGGCCCGACGCATGGTCCGGCCGCCGCGCGGAATGCCGGCTGGCGAGCCGCCCGCGGACGAGTGATCGCATTTACGGACGATGACTGTCAGCCCCAGCCGGATTGGTTGCGCGAGGGATTGCAGACGCTCGATTCGACCGGAGCCGAAGCAGCGTCCGGTCGTGTCGTTGTTCCACTTCCTCGTTGCCCGACCGACTATGAGAAAAATTTTGCCGGTTTGGAATCGGCCGAATTCGTCACGGCGAACTGTTTTTGCGTGCGTCAGGCACTGGAATCGATCGGCGGGTTCGACGAGCGGTTTACTCGCGCTTGGCGGGAAGACAGCGATTTGCAGTTTGCGCTCCTTGAGCGCGGTTTTCGAATCGTCCGCGCCGACTCGGCCATCGTCGTGCATCCGCTACGTCCGGGAAGTTGGGGCATCAGCCTGCGACAGCAAAACCGAAGCTTTTTCGACGCGCTTTTGTACAAGAAACATCGTCGCCTATTCCGCGAACGGATCGCTCCGTTGCCTTGGAGCTATTATGCGATAGGCGCAGCAATCGTCGGGATTGCAGCAGGCACCGCCGCCGGCATCGAGCCGCTGGCCGGCCTTTCGGCCCTTTGCTGGGTCTTTTTAACCGGTCGATTTCTGATGCGGCGGTTGAGCGGAACCTCCCGTTCGATCAGCCACATCACCGAAATGATCTGCACCTCGGTGCTGATCCCGCCGCTCAGCTTGTATTGGAACCTCCGCGGCGCTTGGCGCTTTCGCGTCTTCTATGGCTAAGCCCGGCCGATGCGAGGTAACGGCGCCAAAGCGCGCACGGGCCACGCGTCTTTTTGGCGATCCCCCCACACATCTCGGCTCAGCATGGGGATTTCACCGTCGAGTATAATAGTGGGAATCTTTACGGTTCGGACGGAGAATTCGCCATGCACTCAACAGCACACGAGCAAGGACAAAGAATGTCGCCTGTCTTTGTGCCGTCGCGGTGGATGCGCCCGAAGTGCGGCGCGATCGTGCTTCGATTGCCGGCCAATTTTGCAACCCTTCGGCATTGACCCATCTCGGAACGGTTTTTACACTGCGGCAGCTTTTACTTCGGACGCATGGAAGCGGATTTGGCATGGATGCGGATGCGTGGCGGCGCTGCGTGCGCCTGTCCGTGACCGAGGGTGCGCTGGCGACAGCGATGGGCACGCTCGTCTCGGGCGTTTTTCTAACTGGCTTTGCGATTTCGTTAGGTGCAAGCCATCTGACCATCGGTATTCTTGCAGCGTTGCCCTCGCTGGCGAATATTGCCCAGCTTGCCGGCGCCGCATGGCTTTCCGGCGGCATGCATCGAAAGCGGCTTTGCGTCGGTTCGTTGGCAGCGAGCCGAGTCTTTTGGCTGGCGGCACTGGCGGTCCCGTTGTTTTCCGCGAAGTCGAACGACTGGCTGATTGCCGGCCTGATCGCGATCGTCGCCGCTTCAAGTGTTTTGTCGTCGATCGGCGGCGTGGCCTGGCTGTCGTGGATTCGTGATCTCGTCCCGGCGGGAAAGCGGCTTGGGTTTTTAGGATTGAGAAATCAGTTCGACACGATACTGGCCCTGGCGTTTGGCCTTGCTGGCGGCGTGTTTCTCGACATTTGGAATGCCAACCATCCGCAGTCGAGCGTCGGATTTGTCGCGATTCTTATGGTCGCCGTTGCCTGCGGCCTGATCGGCATTTCGGTGTTGAATCGGATCGAGGATCCCAAGAGCGAGCGCGTCGGCGTCGATGAGTTCGACCTGGTGCGTCCGAAAGCGCCGCGGCATGCCCGATCTGCAAAGCCCCGCTCGCCTCTTGCGGAAAGAAACTTTCGCAATCTGCTGGCGTTCTACGTGGTTTGGAATCTGGCGTCGAATTTGGCGATGCCGTTCTTCGCGGTATTCATGCTCGAGACGCTCGGGCTTCCCTTCTGGAAAATCATGGCGTTGCAGACGCTGTCGAGCGCGATGGCGCTGCTGGCGAATCGATTCTGGACGGCGCTCGGCGAACGGATTGGAACACGCCCGGTGGTGTTTCTTGCCGTCTTGGGCGACGCATTTTACCCCTTCTGTTGGTTGTTTCTTTCGCCACAAACAACCTGGGCGCTTCCGCTGGTGTTTCTCTTCGGTGCATTCAACACACCGCTCGCGGTCGGCGGCCCGACGTTGGTGATGCGATTGGCGCCGGACGAACAAGCGCCGGCCTACTTGGCCACTTTCAACACCGTCATGGGTTTGATCATGGGCATCGCGGCGATCGCCGGCGGATGGTTGGTTGGAGGTGGAAGCGGAGGCTCCGCTTCGTCCGCTCTGCTCGGCTCGAGTGGCATTGCCCTCGTATTTGCGATTTCGTTCGTCGGCCGGCTCGCAAGCCTGCCGTTGCTGGCGCGAGTGAACGAACCCGACTCGCTGCCGCTTGCGGTACTTTTGAAATCCGCTATAGGATTTGCGGCCAACAAACGAGGCGTCGCCGCGTTCGCATCCAAAGTGGAAGTCGAACCTTCGCCAGCGGAAACATCTTTTCAAGAATTTGCCGTCGATCCGTTGGCCGAACAAGCAACCGCCGTCTGACACACCGCGACGGCTAACCGTCATTGAACGATTCGGCAAGACGGGCCCTATACGCCGCCCGCGCCTTCTCGTATGCCGCGGCAGCGGCCGTTCGTTCCGCCGGCCGAATTTGCAACATCTTGGCTTTCCAGCAAACGTCGACCGCAGCCAAGCACCATGCCGCGCTCCGCCGGCTTGCGCGAATCGGCTTGCCGTCGACTTCAACGAAGATCGGATTGGTGTGTGAGCTTGGAAAAACCCGGACGGCAATCCAACTCGACATCATCGGCGTAAAATCGAACGCCACATTTTGAATCTGCCCATCGGCATCGACTAGCTTGCGATCCACGGCGGCCCCGTTGACCACCAATTCCACGGGCACTTGTCGCGACCCGCCCACTCGTGCTCGCTCGATACTCCAATAGGGTTTCTGATCGAGCGGCCGACTGCGGATTTCGTCGCGCGGATTTTCATCAAGCATCGCCGCCACACGCAGCTTGACTGAGAGCTTCTGTCCCGGCTTCGCCGCAAGAAAGCTCGGCCGCCCACCATCGCCGGGCTCGCCCACGCCCAAGCCGTTGACCGAAAAGTCGAACAGATGGCTCATGCCGTCGGAGCAATAGCTTCGGCCATCGCGAACGCCATGCACCCAATCGTCGAACGTCAGCGGCTTACCGCGGGGAATTTTTACATACGATCGGCCCATACCAACACGATCGTCGTAAATGCAGGGAAAATCCGTCTCGCCGCCGATGCGCGTCGTGAAGCCGCAATTCAGCGTGTGATACCAGATCGGCAACTCCCATAGCGGCGGCGTGTCGCCGATCGAAATGAAATCGACCGCGTTCTGAGTGACATCGACGATATACTCGTTTGCCCCGATGCCATCGAACCGCGGCATTTCGTAGCTCAGCGGCTCCTTGGCCTTGCTCTCCAATTCCCAGCCGCTATGTGCGAAGCCGACGACCGCTCCTTGCTGCTTGCCCCATTGCAAAACGGGTAAATCCCAACTGGGCCATTGTTCGATGCGCGTCGTGCCGGGATAGTCTTCCTGCGTCAGCCGCAGCAAGCAAACGTGCCCGCAATGCGAGCTCGGAAAGCCCGACACTTCGACGTCGTAGCGCATCAGGTTGTCGCGCGTCGAGAGCTTGCTCACTTGGCCGCTAAAATACTGCTTTTGCACATACCAACACGGCCCCCAGGAGAGAACACAGCCGACATCGAGGTCTTCGCCTTCGACCTGTCGCAGCATGTCTTGCGGCGTCACCCCGGCGGTCGGCGATTCGTAGTGCGAACAGCCGGCGGCATGGATGTGATGATCGCCCGAATACCAGCCGAAATCCGACATCTTGATCCAGCGTTCGAGTCGGAACGATTCCTCGACGCCGGTTGCGGAGTCTGGAACGACTATTTGGCGTTGCAGCACGCGATACTCCGGTCCGCGCGTGTAGGCGACTTGATATTTTCCCGGCGGCAAATCGATCGTCTCGCCGTCGTGCCGGTAGATCTGATCGTGAAAGAAGAAGTCGGGCGCAGCGCGCCGGCTGCGAAGCGGATACACTCGGCCTCGATCGTCGCGGAAAACGAATTTTCCGATGGTCGGCTGTCCGTCGGTGTCCAAAACGTGAAGCTTGATTGTGACCGCCGGCGCGCAGTCGAAGAGCACGTTGATTTCACTGCGGAAGCCAAGGTCCTGCGTTCCTTGGCCTGCATCGAATTCCAGCTTTGCCTCGCGCTTGCCGGCGTCGCGGCTGAAAAGCTCGACAATGCGGTATTCGACTTTCAGACCCGAAAGCGACTTGTTCATCGGCTGACCGTCGAACGACTTTACGTCGAGCCAACGGTCAGCGATGTCAGATTGATTGATCGAGCTTTTCGGAACGGGCGAGCCGCCGGACACACGTTCGACCGGCGCGGCATTCGGGCTAGCAATGTGGAGCACGGCTTCCGCGCCCGAGTGATTGTCGACCTTGATCAAAAATACCCGCCAGCCTTGCTGCGCGAGCCGTTTCGGCGCGGGTCCGGCGACCGCTTTGACTCGCCCTTCTGGATTGATTTCGACTTCCGCAAGACAAAGCGGATCGAGAAGAGTTTGGATCTCTCGCACGCCGGCTGCCTGATCGACCGTCGAACACGCCTGTTGAAGCGATTCCCGACGGGACTTGTCGAGCGGCGACCCGGAAATCTCCAAAGCCTGAACAACCCGCTTAACTTGTGCAGCGAGCGGTTGCAGATCGACATCGCTCGTTATGGGCAATGAATCGGCGGCATTGGCCACCGCTACCACGAAAATGATTAAACCAAACCACGCCGCGAAGAGGCAGCAGCAATTTCGCACTCGATTTCCTTCTGCGAGTCGGTGACAAGAGAACGTTCTCTCCCAGACGAGACGACAACCGAAATTATTCGCAGCGGACAGGCCGAATGGAAGATTCGCTGCGACATGCACTGGCTTGTGAGACCGAGGCAAATCGGGGGAACCGGACTTTCGTGCCAATCGAGGCACGTTGTTTGCAGTTGCCGAAGGAGGGCGAGTTCCTGTCTTCGTGGAGGTAAACCATCATGTCCACCAAATCACAGGCCACCGAGCGCACAACCGACCATGACACGATCCAGCATTGGACCGAGGAGCGCGGAGGAAAACCGGCGACAGTCAGATCGACCGAGCGAAACGGGAAGGCCGGAATCCTGCGGATCGAGTTTCCGTCTCGCTCGTCTAACGACGCCAATCTCGACCCGATCTCGTGGGAGGAATTCTTCAGCAAATTCGACTGCGCCAACTTAGCCATGATCTACCAGGAAAAAACTGCCGAAGGAGAACAAAGTTTTTTCTGCAAATTTGTGAATCGCGAAACCTCAGAGGAATGATTCGGGGTTTAGTCTCTTCGACAATTCCGACGCACAAAAGTTGTCTAACGATGCCGAAATGGCGTTGACGAGATCGCGCGACGGCCCGGAGAAGATCGGGGCAGCGTTTCGGGGGTTCAGACTGCGGGAGTGGTGTTGTCCTGGTTCAGTCGTGAACTGGAATGTTGGCTGATTGGCGTTAGCGAGTGTTGAAGGGGCATCCTGCCGCGGCATTTCTATCCGCAGAGCAATGGCAAGCTCGAACGTTGGCACGGATCGCACAAACGCGAGTGCATCCGGCCGGCGGGCCGACGCTCTATCCCATTGAGCTACGGGGACGAATTGCAAAGCCAGCCAAAACATGCGCCGACGCGGCCGGATTCTAGGCTCGGTAATCGGTCGAAAATTAATCTTCGGGTGGCTACGCCAGATTGTCAACGACTAGGGTCCTGACCGGCGCGCCATCGGGCGCGAACCCATCGCACACTAGCCCGAAGCGTTAGCGAGGGCGGCGTCGGTTAGCGGTTCACCCTCGCTTACGCTTCGGGCTTGTGTGGTTCACCCTCGCTTACGCTTCGGGCTTGTGTGGTTCACCTTCGCTTACGCTTCGGGTTTGTGTGGCTTCTGACCGGCGCGCCATCGGACGCGAATCCATCGCATACTAGCCCGAAGCGTTAGCGAGGGCAGCGCCGGTTGGCGGTTCATCCTCGCTTACGCTTCGGGTTTGTGTAGTTCACCCTCGCTTACGCTTCGGGTTTGTGTGGTTCATCCTCGCTTACGCTTCGGGTTTGTGTGGTTCACCCTCGCTTACGCTTCGGGCTTGTGTGGGTTCCCTCGCTTACGCTAATCGCAAGAATCCATTTTCACGGTATCGCAAGGTCCAGCGGCGACGAACTTGGAGCGATGCCCGTGGTTTGTTATGCTCGGCGGGCCGGTTGGCGCCGGTCTGAGCAAATTTTCATCCCGATTCGCCATTCGATCGATCCATGCCGCCGGCGATCCGCGTCAGCAATTTGGTCAAGCGCTACGACGGTCGGCCGCCCGTCGAGGCGGTGCGGGGACTCGATCTGTTGGTCGAGCAGGGCGAATGCTTTGGGCTGCTCGGGCCAAACGGCGCCGGCAAAACGACGACCATTGAGATTGTCGAAGGATTGCTCGCGGCAACCTCGGGCGAAGTGGAGGTGCTCGGCAGGCAGTGGGGACGCGACGACGACGCCATTCGCCAACGCATCGGCATTTCGCTGCAAGAAACGCGGCTCTCCGAAAAACTCTCCGTTCGCGAAACGCTAACGCTCTTCCGGAGCTTTTATCGCCACGGCATCGAGCCGCAAGAAGCGATGGCCCGGGTATCGCTGGAGGAAAAGGCCTCGGCCTGGGTGGGAAAACTTTCTGGCGGGCAGCGGCAACGGCTGGCGGTCGCCACGGCGCTGGTGGGCGATCCCAATCTGCTTTTTCTGGATGAGCCGACCACCGGATTAGATCCGCAATCGCGCCGCCAATTGTGGGACATCATCCGCGACTTCGGCCGTCAGGGCCGCACGGTCCTGCTCACCACGCATTATATGGACGAAGCCGAGCGGCTGTGCGACCGGGTGGCGATTGCCGATCATGGCCGGCTGATTGCGCTGGGAACGCCGCGAGAATTGATCGCCACTCTCGGCGGCGAGCACGTCGTTGAATTCACGCTCGTCGAATCGCCGCAGCAAACGCCGCTCGATCCCGATTCGCTCGGCGATCTGCCGGCCGTGACTTCGGCGCGCGCGGAGGACGGACAGATTTGCATGTCGGTCGCAGAGCCGCATATCGCGCTGCCGGCGCTATTGGACCGGCTCGCACAATCGCACCGGCAACTGGCCAGCCTCACCACCCGACATGCCAGCTTGGAAGACGTGTTCGTAAAACTGGCGGGCCGGCATTCGACCGAAGGTCAGGCGACGAGCGTTTGAGCGATTGCCGCCGGTCGGCCCGCGACCCAGGCCGCGCAAAAAATCATCGGATATTGGCTGCAATCGACAGCTCTATCGCAGCCCGCGATCGGCCTACATCAACGTGTCGCTGTCGGTGGCGGAGGTGATGCCGCTCACTTGGGCCGGATTGGTGTTTATTTCGCCGCTGCCCACCGTGGCGGTGGCGGTGTTGCTCAGCGTGCCGGTGGCGGCCGGATCGATGCTTGCGGTGATCGTGTAGGTGATCGTAGCTCCCGACGCCAGGTTCAACGATGCATCGCTGATGCTGCCGCTACCGCTGGCGGTGAAGCCCGAAGTGCCGCTGCTGCCGCTGGCGGTGAACGTGTCGCTGGTGATACCGGCGGGCAAGCTGTCGGCCACGGCGACGCCGACGGCAGTGCTGGGGCCGGTGTTTTCCACTGTGATCGTGTAGGTGATGACGCTGCCCGCGGCGATGCTTCCCATCGTGCCGCTATTGGCGCTCGTGCCGCCCGCATTGTCGCTCTTGATCACGATCAGATCGACTTGCGGCGAAAGAATGTCGCTGTCGGTCGCGGAAGTTGTGCCACTGACTTGGCTCGGATTGCTGTTCGTTTCGCCGCTGCCGGCACTAGCCGTGGCCGTATTGCTCAGCGTGCCGGTGGCGGACGGGTCGATGGTCGCGGTGACGGTATAGGTGATCGTGCCGCCCGCGGCGAGATTTACGGTGTCGCCGATATTGCCGCTGCCGCTGGCGGTAAAGCCGGAGGTTCCGGAAGAGCCGATCGTTGTGTAGGTGTCGCTGGTGACACCGGCAGGCAGGCTGTCCGCGACGGCGACGCCGACGGCATTGCTGGGGCCGGTGTTTTGCACCGTGATCGTGTAGGTAACCGTGTCGCCCGGCACCGCATTGCCGGCGGTGCCGCTGCCGGCGCTGGAGCCGCCGTCGTCGTCGACGTTGGTTACGACCAAATCCATTTTCGGCGCCAGGGCCTCGCTATCCGTGGCGGAGGTCGTGCCGCTCACTTGCGTGGGGAACAGATTGGTTTCACCAGCTCCGACCGTCGCGGCGGCGGTGTTGCTCAGCGTGCCCGTGGCGGCAGCGCTTACATTCGCGGTGAGCATATAGGTGATGCTCGAGCCGGCGGCCAGATTGACCGCGGTGTCGTCGATGTTGCCGCTGCCGCTGGCGGTGAAGCCTGAGGCGCCGCTGGTGCCATTGGTCGTGTAGGTGTCGCCGGTTATTGCCGCGGGCAGACTGTCGGCCACGGTCATCCCCACGGCATTGCTCGGGCCGGCATTGGTAATGGTAATGGTGTAGGTTACTTGTCCGCCGGGCACGACACTGCCGCCGGAGTTGTCGCTCGTGGTTACGACCAAATCGACTTTCGGCGTCAGCGAATCGGAGTCGGTCGTGGAGGTGGTTCCGGCGGACTCGCCCGGATTGGTGTTTGTTTCGCCGGCGCCGGCCGTAGCGGTGGCGGTGTTGCTCAAGGTGCCGGTGGCGGCGGGG